>PHAV01000011.1:0-42267 GCA_002841765.1 Deltaproteobacteria bacterium HGW-Deltaproteobacteria-4
GTTTCACCGTTTCCAGAATTCAATGTGAACCGCCGTATACGGAACCGTACGTACGGGGGTGTGGGAGGACGGCGGGAGTAATTCCGCCTCCTACCCGATGCGATCCTTGCCAGACTTTACCCCCCTTCCGGCACTGCGGAGTTGACAGCCGTTCCCCGGCTCAGTTATAGATTAACTTTATAATCATACCGGCGAGAGCAGTAATGCGTACGGTGCAGGAGCCGTGAAGTGATGAAGGGAAATCTTGGACAATATTTAACCTTACTGGGTTTTTGTGCCCTCGGTTTTTACGGCATTATGTTCGGTTTCGGTTATTTGGGTCTGGAAGCCATGCCGCAATTTGTGGTGACGGCGGTGATCTTTTTAACCGCCGGCCGGATGTTAAAAAAGGTCCGTCTGGGCAGCGCTGAAGAGGAAGAAGAGAAACTTGCGGGGGCATTGCGGCGGGAACCGGACTGGCCCTGGCTGACCGCTTTCATGAACTGGACCGCCGCCCTGTTAATTATTGCGTTTTTGGCTATTTTGCTGATGAAACCGAGAGGACTCTCGCTCCTCGATGCCTTTAAATCTTCTCCCTCCCAGAGCAGTTTTTTTTCCGATGCCGTCCCCTAGGCAGACTTATTTAATCTTTATCAACAACTCGGTAGCAATAACAATGGGCATCGATGCACGTGCATCGATGCCCATTGTTATCTCTTTGTTATTTCTTTGTTATCTCTTTGTTATCTCTTTGTTATCTCCCTTTTTTCCGCTTTCCTTTCCGTTCGCCATAGACCAGTTGTAAGCCAGAGTTGATTCGGGCGAGGAGGCGATCCTGGTGAAATGGTTTATGGATAAAATCGACAAAGCCGCTGTTCAGGAAGGCAACCTCATCTTTCACCGGGTTGGGGCCGATGGCGAGGAGAGGAATATCGCCCATCTCTTGCAACAGCTTATATGGATTGACCTGTTCCGGGTACTCGGTATCGACTAAGGCGAGGTGCGGCAAAAAGTCGCGGGTCAAGGCGGTAGCTTCTGTATCGCTAGCGGCAATTTTGACGAGAAAACCGGCCTTCTTTAAAAATTCACCGGTCTTGAGCCGGGAAGAAGGGCTGGCATCAATGACAAGAATGGAGGCTTCTTTGTCGCTGACCAGCACAGTCTCTTTTTGCGCCGGGTCCCGCTCTTCATAGTGGCGGCGGATGGCGGCCGCAATCTCGGTTGAGGTCGTCACGACCGGAATGATGTGCAGGCGTGTGGCTGATGACACTTCATCGATCAAGGGAATGTCGAGAGGGTTGACCATGGCCAGATGAAGTGAACTTCCATCGCGCTTTAAGGGGAAGATCTGGGCTTTTTTACACAGCTTCACCGGAATTAAGTCGAGGAGTTCCTTTGTAAAGGCATGTCGGGCAAAATCTTTGGCCGAGCGAAACCCGTACTGTTTGCTCAGCGCCACCGCAATATCCTTTTCGGCGATGATCCCCATTGTCTCGAGAACCCTGCCGAGACGCCAGCCGGTTATTTGTTGCCGGTCGAGGGCTTGGCGTAATGCGATTTCGTTGATGACGCCGGCATCAACAAGGATTTCACCAAATTTTTTTTTATTGGTCACTCTGACTCGCCCCGTTTCCTGAAAACTATTCTGCAAAAACTTATTAATCTTCAAGCAAAAATGGGGATTACACAAGAAAAAATTACAGGGATCAAGGACTGATAGCAATCTTTAACCCCTGAGCATCAGCATCGATTGTTATCTTGTCACCATCTCCGATCTCACCGGCGATAATGCCGCGGCCGATTTTAGTCTCCAGCTGGTGTTGCAGATAGCGTTTGAGGGGCCGGGCGCCATAAACCGGATCATAGGCAGCCCCGACAACAAAGTCGCAGGCGGCAGGGGTCAATTCCAGGCCGATGTGGCGGGAGGCGAGGCGTTTGCGCAGATCATCAGTGAGCAGGACGATGATGTGGGTAATTTCGGCCTTGCTGAGTGGTTTGAAGAGGACGATGTCGTCGACCCGGTTAAGAAACTCCGGCCGGAAGGCGCTCCGCAGCTCCTGCATGACCTGCTTGCGGGCGCTCTCCTCAATCGTCCCTTGCGCACTGACGCCGTCCAGGAGATAAGGGCTGCCGATGTTGCTGGTCATGATGATCACGGTGTTTTTGCAATCGATGGTCCTCCCCTGGGCATCGGTGACCCGGCCATCGTCGAGGATTTGCAGCAGGACGTTAAAGATGTCGGGATGGGCTTTTTCGATCTCGTCAAAAAGGATGACGCTGTAGGGTTTACGGCGCACCGCCTCGGTGAGCTGCCCCCCTTCCTCGTAGCCGACATAGCCGGGGGGGGCGCCGATCAAGCGACTGACGGTGTGTTTTTCCATGTACTCGGACATGTCAATGCGGATGATATTCTCTTCTGTGTCGAAGAGGGCTTCGGCGAGGGTGCGAGCAAGTTCGGTCTTGCCGACTCCGGTCGGCCCGAGGAAGATAAAAGAGCCGATCGGTCGGCGCGGGTCCTTAATGCCTGCACGGGCGCGGATCACCGCATCGGCGACGAGCTGCACCGCTTCGTCCTGACCGACGACGCGTTGGTGGAGGATGGTGTCGAGTTTGAGGAGTTTCTCCTTCTCCCCCTCCACCAGTCGGGTCACCGGGATGCCGGTCCAGCGAGCAACGATTTCGGCAATCTCTTCTTCCGTCACCTCTTCGCGCAACAGGCGCTGGCCTCCACTTTCGGCGGCACTCGCCTCGGCTTCTTTGAGCTCCTTCTCCAGTTGCGGCAAGCGGCCATGCTGGAGTTCTGCTGCTTTATTGAGGTCGTACTGACGTTCGGCAACGGCAATCTCCTTTCTCACCTGTTCAATCGTTTCCCGTAGCCCCTGTAGCTTTTTGATCCCTTCCTTCTCGGCATCCCACTGCGCCCGCAGAGTATCGGCATTATGTTTGAGATCAGCAAGCTCCTTGCGCAGCATATCGAGACGGTCCTTGCTAGCACGATCCTTCTCCTTCTTCAGGGCAGCTTCCTCGATCTCCAGCTGCATGACGCGGCGGCTCGCTTCGTCGAGTTCCGTCGGCAGGGAATCGATCTCGGTGCGGATCATCGCGCAGGCTTCGTCGATGAGATCGATGGCTTTGTCGGGGAGGAAGCGGTCGGTGATGTAGCGATGCGACAAAGTCGCGGCGGCGACCAGCGAGTTATCCTGAATCCGTACGCCGTGAAAGACCTCGAAGCGCTCCTTGAGACCGCGCAGGATCGAGATGGTATCTTCCACCGTCGGCTGTTCGACGAGGACCGGCTGGAAGCGTCGCTCCAGAGCGGCATCCTTTTCGATATACTTGCGATATTCGTCGAGGGTGGTGGCGCCGATGCAGTGCAGCTCACCGCGCGCCAGCATCGGTTTGAGCATGTTGCCGGCATCCATCGCCCCTTCGCTCTTGCCGGCACCGACAATGGTGTGGAGTTCATCGATAAAGAGGATAATCTTCCCCTCGCTCTCCTTGACTTCGGCGAGGACCGCCTTGAGCCGTTCTTCAAACTCGCAGCGATATTTGGCGCCGGCGATCAGGGCGCCCATATCGAGGGAGAAGATGGTCTTGTTCTTCAGCCCCTCGGGGACGTCACCACGGACGATGCGATGCGCCAGCCCTTCGACAATGGCGGTCTTGCCGACCCCGGCTTCGCCGATCAGGACCGGATTGTTCTTGGTCTTGCGCGACAGGATGCGCACCACCCGGCGGATCTCGCCGTCGCGACCGATCACCGGGTCGAGCTTCCCCTTGCGAACTTCCTGCACCAGGTCGCGCCCGTACTTTTCCAGCGCTTCATAGGTCGCTTCCGGTTCGGGACTCGTCACCCGCTGGTTGCCGCGAATTGAGGTGAGGGCATCGAGGATGCGATCGCGATCAAGGCGGAAGGTCGAGAAGATCTTCCCGGACGCACTCTTCACCCCTTCGTCCGCGAGGGCAAGAAGGAGGTGTTCGACGCTGATAAAGTCATCCTTGAGACGTTTGGCTTCATCACCGGCCTTGAGCAAAAGTTGGTTGAGGCGCTGGGTGACGTAAATTTTCCCTGCTTCGGCGCCGGGGCCGGAGACCGATGGCCGGCGATCCAGCTCCGCCCGCACCGCTTGAAGCATGCTCTCGACAGGAATGGTCAGTTTTTGCAACAAGCGCGGAATCAGCCCCCCTTCCTGTTCAAGGAGGGCCGCCAGCAGGTGCTCGCCATCGACCTCAATGTGGCCGCGCCGCGCCGCCAGTTCCTGAGCGCCCTGGAAAGCTTCCTGTGATTTAATTGTCAGCTTGTTGAGATCCATAATCGTGTCCTTTCGTTGACTATAGAAAAGATAAAGCAAAATTCCTATTGCGCAAATGCACAGCGCCGGATCGTTCAATCTGTGTGCAAAATATACGCTTCACCACCTGTTGTTATCTGATGCGCCGGAGTAAAGTCACCCCATCAAGGCAAGTGATAGCAGCGCACAAATACTCTCCATCCCCAGTGGAGAGGGAATGACCTAGCCGGAACGAGGAGCCTCCCCTTGTTCCGGTTTTTTTTGTCGTTGGTGTATTGACCTTGGCAATGTGGTTATTACCGATTATCCTGTCAAGGGAAGGAGATTCGCCATGACCGCACTCTTGATCCTTGCCCTTGTAACCCTCCTCGGCACCCTGCTTATCGCCGTTGAACTCCTTTGTGGGGAACGCCGCCTGCAACCGTTACATGCTACACCCAGCGACGGACCCGGTCCCTGGCCGCTGGTCTCGATTGTTGTAGCGGTGCGCAACGAAGAGCGTCATCTCGCCGTCGCCGTCACCTCCCTCCTCCATCTTTCTTATCCCACCTATGAGCTCATCGTCGTCGATGATCGCTCCGACGATCGGACGCCGGCGATCCTGACGGAACTAACCGCCCACTTCCCGCAGCTCAAAGTGCTGCGGATCGATGCCCTTCCGGCGGGATGGTTGGGGAAGAATCACGCCCTTTGGCAGGGGAGTCACCGCGCGACCGGGGAACTCCTGCTCTTTACCGACGGAGATATCATCATGGAGGGGAGCGTTCTGACCCGCGCCGTTATCCGGCTGCAAAATGAAGGGCTCGATCATCTGGCTCTGACCCCGCGCATGACGCTGCCCGGCACCCTGCTGCCTATCCTTGGTCTTGCCTTTATCTTCTTCTTCGGCATTTTTACCCGTCCCTGGCGAGCCGCCGATCTGCAAAGTCCCTGTCATATCGGCATCGGTGCCTTTAATCTCCTGCGCAGCAGCGCTTATCATGCGGTCGGTGGCCATCAAACGATTGCACTCCGTCCGGATGATGATCTCAAACTCGGTAAAATTATTAAAAAAGGTGGGTTTCGGCAGAATGTCGCGTATGCGCCGGAGTTTCTCGCCGTCGAATGGTACGCGAGTCTCGGCGAGGCGATCCGGGGTCTGGAGAAGAATGCTTTTGCCGGCTGTGATTATCGGGTGGGGATAGTGCTGGGGGGAGTTGTCGTGCAGTTGACCTTCGGCCTCTGGCCTTATCTCGCCCTGCTGTTGACCGAGGGCGTCACCTGGGGCGTGAATCTGCTCATCGTCCTGATCTTTACCACTTTGTTAATGCGGGGGGCAATGCTGCACGGCGAGCGGAAACGTTTTGCCTGGGGATTCCCTCTGGGGCTCTGTCTCTTCAGCTGGATTTTGCTGCGAACGATGCTTCTCAATCTTTATCGAGGGGGGATTGTCTGGCGCGGGACTTTTTATCCCCTCGACCAGCTGCGCCGCAACCGAATTTAATTCTCCGAAATTATTCACTATAAAAATAGGGAGCCGCATTGATGTGCGACTCCCTATTTCTTCGTCACAGTCGTTTTTTGGGGTGGGGGATCACGGCGATGGTGTGCCGGGCAACACAGACCAGACGCGCGCTGTCATCGCTGATACGAATATCCCAGACCTGGGTGTTGCGGCCGATATGCAGCGGGCGGGCTACGCCATAAACGAAACCCGAAGTGACCGGGCGCAGGTGGTTGGCGTTGACTTCGATCCCGACCGTCGTTTTATTGTGCTCCCGCAAGGTCAGAAAGGCGGCAAAACTGCCGACCGATTCGGCTAAAGCGACGGAAGCACCACCGTGCAGCAAACCAAAGGGCTGGGTGGTGCGGTGATCGACCGGCATCCGTGCGGTCAGGGAGTCGCTGTCGATGGCAACGAATTCAATACCGAGATGACCAAGGAGATTGCCGGTATTAAGGCGGTTGAGTTCTTCCAGTGAATAGTCGCGGGGCCAGAGCTTCATGTTGTCATCTTGGCGCAAAAAACCGGGCCAAAGCGTTGAGCAGGCGCTGGTTCTCGGCGCTCGTCCGCACCGCCACTCGCAGGTAATGGGCATCGAGCGGCAAAAAATTGCTGCAGGAGCGCAGCAGGATCCCTTCTTGTCGGAGGGCGGCGACAAGTTCATCGGCGCGTGCTGCGGTGAGGCGGACGAGGAGGTAATTGGTCGTTGACGGATAGACGTGCAGGCCGAGGGCGCGAAGACCGGAGGCGAGCTCGCTGCGCAGTTGCGGGATGAGGCGTAAACTCTCCTCGTCATACGCTGTTGCACTCAACGCCGCCTTGGCGGCGGCAATGGCGATGGTCGAGAGGGCCCACGGTTCGGCCGCTTCCCGCAAGCGGCAAATGCCATTGATCGGGCCGGCAAGATAACCGACACGCAGACCGGGGATGGCGTAAAACTTGGTCATGGAACGAAAGACGTAAAGGTTCGGCGTGTTGGCAACGGCCTCGAGGACAGAAGCGTCGGGACAGAAGTCGATAAAGGCTTCGTCGACGGCAACCAGGGCTTGTTCGCGGAGGGCATGGGCTAAAGTCAGGATGGTCGCGGCTTCGATTCTGGCGCCGCTCGGGTTGCCGGGGTTGGCGAGCAGGAGGAGGTCAGTCGCCTTCATGACCTGCTGGAGGAGTTGACAGAGATCGAGGATGAAGTCCTTCTCCGGAGAAAGGTCGAAGACGTCAATTCCGGTCCCGGCGATCTCCAGAGCCCGCTGATATTCACTGAAAGCAGGCCGGACGACCAGGGCGCGGCGGGGGCGCAGCGTCCGGGCAAAGAGGGTGAAGAGGGGGGTTGAGCCGTTACCGGCCAGGAAGTGGCGCGGGTCGAGGTGATGATAGGCGGCAAGGGCGGTGACCAACGACTCGGCATGGATCTCCGGATAGTGGATGGCATCGTCCAGGGCCGCTGCGGCGGCGGCGCGCACGCTTGCCGGCATCCCCAAGGGGTTGATACTCGCTGAAAAGTCGAGGAGCTCGGCAACGGGTCGCTGCAGTTCCGCGGCGGCCTGATGAATGCCACCACCGTGCTGATATCGGGACATGATCACCCTTTCGACAAAAGGAGGAGGAGACCGCCGCCAAGGAGGAGGGCCGCCAGGGAGACCGCGTACATCAGGCGGATGACCTGGTGATAATCGGCAATAGTTAAGGGATGACAAGCGTTGCCGAGAATCGGTTTTTCATGTTTCTCGCCGAAGTAGATCGCGGCGCCGCCGAAGGTCACACCCAGGGCACCAGCCATGGCAGCCATCGGGTACCCGGCATTGGGACTGCTGCTTTTTGGTCCATCGCGCCGTGCGGCCTGCAGGGCCTGTCCGGCGTTAAGGCCGACCAGCGGCGCACAAAGGGCGATGAGGAGAACGGTCAGTCGCGCCGGGATCAGATTGAGGAGATCATCAAGCCGCGCTGATGCCCAGCCCAGGTGGAGATATTTGTCGTTTTTGTAGCCGACCATCGAATCGAGAGTGCTGGCGGCTTTGTAGGTCATCCCCAGAATCGGTCCGCCGAGGGCCAGGTAAAATAAAGGGGCGATGATGCCGTCCGAAGTGTTCTCTGCCACGGTTTCGCAGGTGGCGCGAAGGATCGCTTCGGCCTCCAGTTCCCGGGTGTCGCGGCTGACGATCCACGACAGAGCGAGGCGCGCGCCGTCGAGATCGCCGGCGTCAAGAGCGCGGATTACTTTGGCACTCTCCCGGTGCAGGGAGCGGGTCGCCAGGCAGGTGTAGCTCAGCCAGACCGTTGCCAGTGTTGCCAATGCCGGGGCCAGCATCTCCGCCAGAAAAAGGATGCCCCAGGTTGTTGACGCTGTCAACGCCAGCACCGAAAGGGTGAGGGCAATTCCGGCACTGCGACGCTTTGTAAATACTTTTGGCCAGAATTTTTCCCCGCCGCGGATAAGTCGGCCGATGGCAACAACCGGATGCGGGAAAGTATGCGGGTCGCCGAGGAGGAGATCGAGTCCCCATGCAGCGGCAAGGAGAGTTGCCGTCATCTCTGGCGGTCGGGGGGGGTGAGGAGGGCCAGGATGCGCTCGACATCGAGGTGGGACTGCAAATGGTCGGCGAGGCGATCGAGTTCACTCTCCAGATCTGCCCCGTCGTCGTCTGCCACCATCCCCAACCCCCGGCGCTGGCGGAGGCGGGACAGGAGGGGGTGGCGAATCGCGGCATTATCAAAGAAGCCGTGCAGATAGGTCCCCCAGACACGGCCATCGGCGCTGACAGCGCCATCGTCGATGACGACGGTACAGCCGGAACGCATGGTTAAACGCAAGAGGGGGAGGGCCAGGGGGCCGATCGTCGTCTCCCCCATGTGGATTTCGTAGCCGCTGACGACCTCCTCCCGATTCAGGCCGATGCGTTCTGCTCCATCGAGGCCGCGACCGGCAACCTGATGCGTCTGTTTCTCGCCGGTCAGGATTGTCTCGACATCAAGGAACCCGAGCCCTTCGCTCCGGGCCTGATCCGATTCGATCCCTTCCGGGTCAGCGACGGTTCGGCCGAGCATCTGGTAGCCGCCGCAGATGCCGATAATCTCCCCGCCGGCGCGGTGATAATCGTGGATCGCCCGGGCCATGCCGCTTTGCCGCAACCAGGCAAGGTCGGGGATGGTGCTCTTGCTGCCGGGGAGGATGAGGAGGTCGAGTCCGGCGATCTGACTCGCTTCACTGAGGTAAAGGAGCTCAACGCCAGCCGTGTGTTCAAGGGGGTCGAAGTCGGTATAGTTGGAGATGTGGGGTAAGCGGATGACGCCGATGCGGACAGTTTTAGTTGTTCGTGCCCGCATCGCCTTGCGGCTGAGGGCAACGGAATCCTCCTCCGGCAGTTCCAGCTTGATCCAGGGGATGACGCCGAGGACAGGAATGCCGGTACGCTCTTCGATCGCCGTGATCCCGGACGTGAGCAGGGAGGCGTCACCGCGAAAGCGGTTGATGATGATCCCGGCAACGGAAGCGCGCTCCTCCGGGGTGAGGAGCTCAATCGTTCCGATGATCGCGGCAAAGACGCCGCCGCGGTCGATGTCGGCGACAAGGAGGACCGGGGCTTCCGCCATCCGGGCGGCGCGGAGGTTGACGATGTCGTGCTCTTTGAGATTGATCTCCGCGATGCTCCCCGCTCCTTCAAGGATAACCAGTTCATACTGCTCCTGCAGTCGGGCAAAAGCGGCTTCAACGGCAGAGAAAGCCTGCGGTTTAAAGCGATGATATTCGCTGACCGACATATTCCCCAGCACCTTGCCGGCAATGATCACCTGCGAGCCGGTGGCGGAATTCGGTTTGAGGAGGATCGGGTTCATGTCGGTATGAGCGGCGATGCCGCAGGCGGCAGCCTGCAGGGCCTGCGCCCGGCCGATCTCCCCCCCTTCCGGCGTGACTGCTGAATTGAGGGCCATATTTTGCGCCTTGAAGGGGGCGACATGGTAGCCGCGCTGTTTGAACAGACGGCAAAGGCCGGCGGTGATGACGCTTTTGCCGACATCAGAGCCGGTGCCGCCGACAAAGAGGGCGCGGGCGGCAGGACTTCCCCCTTTGGCAAAGGGGGATTGAGGGGGATTTGAAAGCGGTGAAATCCCCCCCGGCCCCCCTATTTCAAGGGGGGGGGGTATTTCGGAGCGCACTTTATAGCCGCGCGGCGTCACCATCTTCCCCAACTGGTCGATAAAGGTCGAGGCATTGCCGATGATTACCAGCGAAAGCATGTCAACTTCAGCGTCGGCGAGACCGGCGAGGTCGGTGACGAGCAGGACTTCGTCGCCGCGGCAGGCATTGCGGACAATCCCGACCGGGGTCGTGGCCGGACGACATGCCTGGAAGATGGCACAGGCTTCGCCGAGTTGGGTGGTGCGACCGCGACTCTTGGGGTTGTAAAGGGCGACGACAAAGTCGGCTTCGGCTGCGGCTTTGAGGCGGGTGCGGATGAGAGGCCAGGGGGTGAGGAGGTCGGACAGGGAGATGACGGCAAAGTCGTGCATGAGCGGTGCCCCGAGACGACTCGCTGCTGCCTGCACCGCCGAGACGCCGGGGATGACTTCGATCTCCAGATCAAGGTGCAGGGCTTCGCGCATCTCCAGGGCCAGCCCGGCCATGCCGTAGATGCCGGCATCGCCCGAGGAGACCAGAGCGACGATTTCGCCGGCCTGCGCTGTATCAAGGGCGGCGCGGCACCGCTCAACTTCCTGCATCATCCCGGTGGAAAGGAGTTTCTTCCCTTCGAGAAGTTGCGGGATGAAATCGAGGTAGGTCTGGTAGCCGGCGATCAAAGTCGAAGCGGCGATAGCCTCGACCGCTGCCGGAGTGATGTGTTCGGCGCCGCCAGGGCCGATGCCGACGATGTAAAGTTTTCCGTTCATGCTCTGCTGTCTTCGTCAGGGGTGAGGGCACGGAGTCGGGCCACGGCAACCGTAACCTGACCACACTTTTGTTTCGGGATGAGGAGGGGCCCGCCTTCGGCTGCCAAAAGAGCCGCCGGTTCGCAGACGCCATGGGCACCGACCGCGGCGAGAGCGTGCTTCGATGCGGGGGAGGGGCCGTGGACGCGATTGAGTTGATCGCGACTGTAGGTGATGAGGGGGAGGCCAAATTCGGCAGCAACGGCAAGGAGGCCGGCTTCATCCCCTTTATCGTTAATGGTGGCGATGCGCCCGACTGCCAGGCGCGCCAGCCAGGCGCGGTTGAGGATACCTTCAACCGCCTGCGTGATCTCTTCTTTGCTGGTGTGGCGGTTGCATCCGATGCCGAGGACCAGATGCCGGGGGCGCAGCAGGAGAAGATCTTTCTGTGCCGCAAGCTCGGGGATAAGCCGCTCGGTGACAAAGACCCGGCCTGCCGCGCCGGCATGGCTGGCAGCGCTGAAGTTGGCGGCCAGCTCGACCCCCGGCGTTGTCGCAAATCGTTCGGCAATGAGACGTTGATGGTCGACCAGAGCGATCTTCTTCCCCTGCAGGAGGAGGCTGTTGAGGGTGCGGATATGCTCGAGCGGTTCGACGGCTAGGTTGGCGAGGCGGGCAGCTTCATCCCAGGCGCAGAGGCCGTTGACATCAGTGGCAGTGGTGATCACCGGCGTCGCACTCAGGAGAGACGCGACCTGCCGGGTCAGGGCGTTGGCACCGCCGAGATGTCCGGCCAAGAGGCTGATGACAAAGTGTCCGGCTTCATCAAGGACGACGACTGCCGGATCGAGGGCTTTACTGCGCAGTTGCGGGGCAAGGCTGCGTACGACAATGCCGGTTGCCATGATGCAGATCAAGCCTTGGCCACGCTGAAAGAGTCGCGGCAGCAGTTCCGCCATTCCGGCAGCGCTGTAATGGCAATGATCGTCAGCGCGCAACTTCTCGGGGAGCCAGACTTGGGCCTCCGGCAGGAGGGTGCCGAGGCGGCGGGCGAGGGCGGCGCCCCCGGCGGTAATAGCACAGATCGCCAAGGTCATGATGGCCGATAGCCGTGGCGGAAGTCGGCGTCGTAAAGGAGGGATTTTGCTGCTAGTCCTTTGTTGCGGGCAGCCAGAACGTCCCCGACGATGATCAGCGCCTGACGATTTATCCCGGCAGCGCGCACGAGATCCCCGATCTCGGCGAGGGTCCCTTCGATGATCTGCTCGTCAGCCCAGGAAGCCCGGGCGACGACGGCTGCCGGAGTCTCTGGCGTGTAGGCGCCGGCCAAAAGGGCGTCCACAACCTGCTTTAACATGCCGACGGAGAGGTAGATCACCAGCGTGGCACCGATAGCGGCGAGTTTTTCAAGAGCTTCTTTTTCCGGAACCGGGGTGCGGCCGGCGATGCGGGTGAAGATGACGGTTTGTGAGACCTCCGGCAAAGTCAATTCCTGGCGCAGGGCGGCGGCCGCGGCAAAAGCGCTGGTGACGCCGGGGATGACGGCGTAATCGATGCCGACGGCGTCGAGTTCGGCCATCTGTTCCTGAATAGCACCGAAGATGGCGGGATCACCGGTATGGAGACGAATCGTCTTCTTGCCGGCGCGAATCCCGGCAACAAGGATCTGCGTCGTTTCGGCCAGGTTCAAGGCGGCGGAATCGATAATTTCTGCGTGGGGCGCGTAAGTGAGGACCAGGGCACGATCGACCAGACTGCCGGCATAAACAACAACTTGCGCTTCGCTCAGCAGTCGTGCCCCCTTGACCGTGATCAATTCGGCATCGCCCGGACCGGCGCCAATGAAATAGACTTTATTCACAAGCTCTCCAGCAGGAAATTTTCGGCTTTTTCGCTAAAACGCTGGCAGTTTATAGTCCTGACCTGCTTTGCGCAAGGATTTCATGTAGGATGAAAAGAGCAAGAGGCCGGAACAGTCCCTGTTTCGGCCTCTTGCTTAAGTTTTTATACACATGTGATATGCGCAGCGACACATCCCCTTGACAAAGCGCTCTTCCATTTTATACTTGGTTTCATGGAAATCTTTTGCGCGTCGCGCATGCCCTCCTGGCCGGCGCGCTTTTTTTTGTCCGCGCCCCACTCGGTGCTGCGGAGGCAATAAAACCCTGCCACCTCCTGCCGGTTTAGTCGAAAGTTCGGAGAAAGCCGTTGAGAACGGCGGCGGTTTGGGTGGACAGTTCCTGGAATTTTATGCCAACGCCGAGAGGATGATTCTGTTTTTGCGGATTTTCCTTGGTGTTGTGCCAGGCAACCACTCCATGGCAATCGATATGTGGTCCGGCTTCATGAGGGCGGGCGAGATGAATATCGAGGTGGACGGCTGTTCCTAATGGCGGTTTAGTAGCGGTGTCGAGGAAGATGCCGCCACTGCTGATATCGAGGCCCCGTGCAGCAAAGGTCATGCTCTCGCTCTTCACTTTGGCACTGATCAGGCAGGAACGGCGTCTTTCTCTGATGCCGGCGAGAAAACTCCTGCCGATTTCGAGAAAACGGTGGCGGTCAAGGGGCTTAAAAAGAACAGCATCGCAGCCGGCGAGATGGCACTCATTTTCTTCGCCGGGTTCGCAGATCATGATGATCGGGATATGGCGCAGTGTCGGGTCGGCCTTGATTTGCAGGCAACATTCCGTCCCCGGCATGCCGGTGACTTCCTTGGCAAGATAGATAAGTTGCGGTTTGTCCGCGCGGCAGAAAGCCAGGGTCTGAGCAGCGTTCTGCGTTTCGAGGAGGGTCACAGGGATGTTGCGGAGAAATTGTTTCTCTATCGTCAAGAAAAAACGTGATTCATCGACCAGGAGGATCTTTGCCTGACTTTGTTCCATGTGTTGCGCTCCCATGACCACTGACAATGAATAAAAAGATGGCGGCGATATTATGGGGAGTTGCTCCCTTTGTCAATCTCTTCTCTCCCCCGCAAAAATCCCTTTACACCCCTGAGCTCATGTTGTATTTTGTCGGCGATTCTCAGGGTTCCGGTGCAGGCAGCGTCTGCAGCGGTTGCCGTTAGAAGTGACAGCCGGGTCCCGCGCAACGGCGGACCGCCAACCCCGTCAGGCCCGGAAGGGAGCAGCGGTAACGGTCTTAGTCGTGTGCCGCGGGGGTGCCTGGCTGTCACTTGTGGCGGCAACATTTTTTTGTCGTTCAAGGTGAACCCTGGCGCTGTGGTTCGCATCCAGTTCGTTCGAAAGTCAACCCCCGGCGACGGAGTTTTTGTAGCCATGTCTTACCAGGTGCTGGCGCTTAAATGGCGACCGCAGAACTTTGACGACCTGGTCGGTCAGGAACATGTCAGCCGGACCCTGGCGAATGCCATGGCCAGCGGCCGCATTCATCATGCCTTTCTCTTTACCGGTGCCCGCGGTGTCGGCAAGACCTCAGCCGCCCGCATCCTCGCTAAAGCCCTCAACTGCGAAGTCGGACTTTCCTCCACCCCCTGTAATGTCTGCCCTTCCTGTGTAGAGATCACCAACGGCCAGGGGATCGACGTCCTTGAGATTGACGGTGCCTCGAATAATGGCGTCGATGAAATTCGCGAATTGCGCGAAAGTATTCGTTACCTTCCGTCGCGCGGCCGCTACCGGATCATCATCATCGACGAAGTCCACATGCTCTCGACGAGCGCCTTTAATGCCCTGCTCAAGACCCTCGAAGAGCCGCCGCCGCACGTCAAATTTATCTTTGCCACCACCGAACCGCACAAAATCCCGATCACCATCCTGTCCCGCTGCCAGCGCTTCGACTTTCGCAAGATCAGTCTCAATCCTTTGGTGGCGCGCTTGCGGATGATTGTCGATGCCGAGCAGATCATCATCTCCGACCTGGCTCTGACCCTGATCGCCCGCCGCGGCGAAGGGAGTATGCGTGACGCTCTCTCCGCCCTGGATCAGATGATTGCTTTTTGCGGTGAAACCGTGGCGGATGAAGACGTGCAGGGGCTCCTCGGTCTCGTCGACCGCCGTTTGATTCATGATACGGTCGAAGCGATTGTCAACCGGGAAAGCCATCTCGCCCTTGAAACCTTGCGTCGTATTGACGAGCAGGGCTACGCTTTCCGGCAGTTTGCCCAGGAACTGGTCGAAGCGCTGCGTGGTTTGATCCTCCTCAAGGTGACTACCGATCCCGGCGATCTTCTTGATGTGACGACCGAGGAGCGGCAGAAACTGCAGTCCCTCGCCGATTTGGCGACGGTAGAAGATCTGCAGCGGGCCATGACTTTGCTGCTCCGTACCGAAAGTGAAATCGCCCACTCCACCTTCCCCCGTCTCCTTCTGGAGATGACCCTGATTCGCCTTTGTCATCTGCCGCCGACCCGTGAGATTGCGGCGCTGCTGGGGAAGATTGACGAACTCGAACGTCGTCTCGGGACTGGTAAAGGGCCGGCTTTTCCGCCGTCGAAACCGATCGCTCCCTCCCCGCTCAAGGTGGCCGCGCCCTCCGTCCCGGTTGCGCCATCTCGTTTCACGCCCAGAGAGAAGTCCGCTGCGGCCGAAACCATTCAGACCGTTGTAACGCCGTCACCAGCGACTCGGGGGACGCAGGACTGGCCGGGGATGATTGCCCATGTGCGGGCGGCAAAGCGGCCGCGTCTGGTCAATGCCCTGGAACAGGCCAGCCTCCTCGAGATGGCGTTACCGACGATCCGCCTCGGCTTGCCCAAAGGGTCATTAGCCCTGGAGATGCTTCAGGATGAAGCCGTCATCACCGAACTTCGCACCCTTGCCAATGCTTTTTTTGGCAGCAAAGTCGATTTGCGTTTCGTCCCACTCAGTGAAGCAGAAGCGCAGGGGAGTGCTCCTCCCTCCCTGCAGCAGAGTCGCCGCGTCGCTGAAGAAAATTTTAAGAAAGAGCTGCACGATGAAGCGCATGGCAACCCGGTGGTCCGCTCGGTCTGTGACCTTTTAGGCGGAGAGATAGTTGAAGTCCGGCCCATAATCATTCCGGTCGAAGGTACGATCGAGGAAACTCAGGATGGCGACGAATAAAGCTCGTCCCATCGTCATTTCAAGGAGGTAAAAATGTCCCGTGGTTTTGGAGGTATTGTCAAGCAAGCGCAGGCGATGCAGCAAAAGATGGCGAAGATGCAGGAAGAGATGGAGCACCTCCGCATCGAATCTTCGGTCGGAGGCGGAGTGGTCTCCGCGGTCGTCACCGGTCGGCAGAAGCTGGTGTCGTTGAAGATTGACAAGAGTGTGGTCGACCCGGAAGATATCGACATGCTTCAGGACCTGGTGATCACGGCGGTGAATGAAGCGATCAAGAAGAGCCAGGACATTCAACAAGAAGAGATGGGGAAGGTGACTGGCGGTTTTAATCTTCCCGGCCTCATGTAAAAAAGCAGTGAAATTTAGAGATGATGTTAGTTCCCATTCTCGACCGGGGGTGATGATTCTGCTTTTGCCGGAAGCGTTACCCCTTGTTTTTTAGCTAGATGCAAGATTTTTCGTCACCCTTAAAAACTAAAACAATATTTTAAAAACTTGGATTTTGTCGCCTCTCATGCTAGATTCCATACCGTCTTTTGCCCGTCTGGTCACGGAGCTTGCCAAGTTCCCCGGAGTTGGTCGTAAGACAGCGACCCGCTTGGCTTTTTATTTGCTGCGTCAGCCCGAGCAGCAATCGGAAGCCCTCGCCGCGGCAATTCGTGATGTCAAGGCGCGGGTTCGTCTCTGCAGTCGTTGCTTTCACCTGACGGAAGCGGATCCTTGTGCGATCTGTTGTGATTCGTCCCGTGACGGGCATCTGCTCTGTATTGTCGAACAGCCGCAGGATCTCCTCGCCATTGAGCGGGGGCGTTCTTTTCACGGCCGTTACCACATTCTGCACGGGGCCCTTTCCCCTTTGGACGGCATCGGTCCCGAGCAATTGCGTCTCCGCGAACTCCTGGAGCGGGTGCAGAGCGAAGGGGTGACGGAAGTTGTCGTTGCCACCAACTTCTCGGTGGAAGGAGAAGCGACCGCTCTTTATCTGGCGCAACGTCTGCGTCCCCTGGCGATCCGCGTCACCCGCCTGGCTTACGGGATCCCGCTGGGGAGCGATCTTGAATATGTTGATGATGCAACGGTGAGTCGGGCGATTGAGGGGCGTCGAGACCTTTGATCCTGCCCGTTCCTGCCACTAAAATTTCTTCAAGAGCAGCAAAACTGTTTCTGTGCAGTATGCTTTATTCCTGTTCCGCTCATGTCAAGACGACTGAATAACCCAGCCCAAGGAGGATTTTATCGATGGCAAGAAAAATGGTAACGATTGACGGGAACACCGCAGCAGCCCATGTGGCGCATGCCACCAACGAGGTTATAGCGATCTATCCGATCACGCCGTCCTCGGTAATGGGCGAGATCTCTGACGCCAAGAGCGCCGCCGGCGAAAAGAATATCTGGGGAACAATCCCGCTGGTCTCCGAGCTCCAGTCCGAAGGGGGTGCGGCCGGCACCGTACACGGCGCTCTGCAGACCGGTGCACTGACCACAACCTTTACGGCCAGTCAGGGCCTGCTCCTGATGATCCCGAACATGTACAAGATCGCCGGAGAACTGACCTCCACGGTCTTTCATGTTTCCGCTCGTGCCATCTCCGCGGCCGCACTGAACATCTTTGGCGACCATTCCGATGTCATGTCCTGCCGTTCCACCGGATGGGCAATGTTCTGTTCCAATAATGTCCAGGAAGTCATGGACTTTGCTCTGATCGCTCAATCCTCCACCCTGAGATCGCGGATTCCCTTTCTCCATTTCTTCGACGGCTTCCGCACCTCGCACGAAGTCCAAAAAGTTGAAGAACTGACCTTTGACGACATGCGCGCCATGGTCAGTGACGATATGGTGAACGCCCACCGTCTGCGCGGCCTCTCCCCCGACCGCCCGGTCATGCGCGGTACCGCTCAAAATCCGGATGTCTACTTCCAGGGACGTGAAACCGTCAACTCATACTATGCGCCCTGTGTCTCCATTGTGCAGGAAGAGATGGACAAGTTTGCCAAACTCACCGGCCGTAAATATAAACTGGTCGATTACGCTGGAGCGAAAGACGCCGAGCGGGTCGTTGTCGTTATGGGTTCCGCCGCCGACACTGTTCAGGAAACCGTCAATAATCTTGTCAAGAAGGGCGAGAAGGTCGGCGTCGTCAAGATTCATTTGTACCGCCCTTTCCCCCTCGACGCCTTCATCAAGGCCCTGCCGAAAACCGTCAAGAGCATCGCCGTCCTCGATCGCACCAAGGAGCCTGGTTCCCTTGGCGAACCGCTTTATCTCGATGTGCGCACTGCAATCGGTGAAGCGATGGCAACCGGCAAGTTCAGCTTCGCGGGTTATCCCGTCATTGTCGGTGGTCGCTATGGACTTGGCTCCAAAGAGTTCACCCCGGCGATGGCCAAGTCGGTCCTCGACAATCTCAAGAAAGCCAAGCCGAAGAATCACTTTGTCGTCGGCATCAAGGAAGACGTCACTAATTGCAGTCTGGAGTATAACCCCTCCTTCCGCAATGCCATGGACGGCACCTACGAGGCGATGTTCTACGGCCTCGGTTCCGACGGTACGGTTGGCGCCAACAAGAACACCATCAAGATCATCGGCGAGACCACCAAAAACTTCGCCCAGGCCTACTTTGTCTACGATTCCAAGAAGGCCGGAACCATCACCACTTCGCACCTGCGATTCGGGAAAAAGGCGATCACCGCCCCTTACCTGATCGACAACGCCGACTTCATCGCCTGTCACAACTTCTCCTTCCTGGAGAAATACGACATGGTTTCCAGGGCCAAGCAAGGTGGCACCTTCCTCCTCTGCTCGCCCTTCGAGCATGGCGAGGTTTGGGACAAAATGCCTCAGGAAGTCCAGCAGCAGATCATCGACAAACAGCTAAAATTCTATGTGATTAACGCCATCAAACTTGGCGAGGAACTTGGCCTTGGCGCCCGCATTAACGTGATCATGCAGACGGCCTTCTTCAAAATCTCCAATATTATCCCGCTCAAGCTGGCCATAGAAGAGATCAAGGACGCGATCAAGAAGAGTTACGGCAA
Organism: Deltaproteobacteria bacterium HGW-Deltaproteobacteria-4; assembly: GCA_002841765.1. Lineage (NCBI taxonomy): Bacteria > Deltaproteobacteria > Deltaproteobacteria bacterium HGW-Deltaproteobacteria-4. Next base: position 18,695 of record PHAV01000011.1, read on the forward strand.
ATCGGGTGACAAGGTCGTGGCGATGAACAACGCCGCCGTCGACGAAGCCCTCAAGAACATTCATGAAGTCAAGGTTCCGGCCAAGGCGACCAGCAAGCTCAAAATGCCCCCGGCTGTCGCCAAGACTTCACCGAAGTTTGTGCAGGAAGTGACCGGCCGCATTATTGCCGGCTTTGGTGACGCATTGCCGGTTTCGGCGATGCCGGCCGATGGCACCTTCCCGACCGCGACTTCGCAGTACGAGAAGCGCAACATCGCTGTTGACATCCCGGTCTGGGACGCGGCGCTCTGCATCCAGTGCGGCATCTGCTCCTTCGTCTGCCCGCACGCCACCATCCGCATGAAAGCCTACGACGAGAAACTGCTGAAAAATGCACCCAAGACCTTCAAGTCGACCGACTGTAAGCTCCCCGAATTCAAAGGGATGAAATACACCCTGCAGGTCGCTCCTGAGGATTGCACCGGCTGCGGTGCCTGCGTTTACAACTGCCCGGCCAAGAGCAAGGAAGATCCCAACCATAAAGCCATCAACATGCAGTTCCAGCCGCCCTTGCGTGTGGCGGAAGCAGCCAACTTCGACTTCTTCCTGTCTCTGCCCGACATGGATCCGACCCAGCTCAAGCTTGATACCCTGCGTGGCAGTCAGCTGGTGCGACCGATCTTCGAATATTCCGGCGCTTGCGCCGGTTGCGGCGAGACCCCGTATCTCAAACTCCTTTCCCAGCTTTTCGGTGACCGGGCGATGATCGCCAACGCGACCGGCTGCACCTCCATCTACGGCGGCAACCTGCCGACCACCCCCTGGGCCAAGCGGGCCGACGGCCGCGGACCGGCCTGGTCCAATTCTTTGTTCGAAGACAACGCCGAATTCGGTTTCGGCATGCGCCTGGCGGTGGACAAATTCACCGAGTCAGCCCGCGAGCTGGTGGCTGAACTGATCAACTGCAACTGCAAATCCTGTAAACCGGTTATCTCGCTGATGAAAGAGATCCTTGCCGCCGACCAGTCCGACCAGACCGGCATCGAGAAACAGCGTGAACGGGTGGCAACTCTGAAGAAAGCCCTCAAAGGGTGTACAGAACGGGCGGCCGTTCAGCTTCTCCCCCTGACTGATTATCTGGTCAATAAGTCCGTCTGGTGCGTTGGTGGTGACGGTTGGGCCTATGACATCGGTTACGGCGGACTCGACCATGTCATCGCCTCCGGCAAGAACGTCAACCTGCTGGTTCTTGACACCGAGGTTTACTCCAACACCGGTGGTCAGGCCTCCAAGGCGACACCGACCGGCGCCGTCGCCCAGTTCGCGGCCGGTGGCAAGGCGATGGCGAAGAAAGATCTCGGCATGATGGCGATGGCCTACGGCAACGTTTACGTCGCCAATGTTGCTCTCTCCAATCCCGGGCAGGTGGTCAAAGCCTTTATCGAAGCGGAAGCCTATGACGGTCCGTCGCTGATCATCGCCTACTCGCATTGTATCGCCCACGGTATCGATATGACCAAGGGTGTGGACGAAAACAGAAAGGCAGTTTCCTCCGGTTACTGGCCTCTTTACCGTTACAATCCCGCCCTGGCTGCGGAAGGCAAGAATCCGCTGCAATTGGATAGTAAGTCCCCGACCACCTCTTTCGAGGACTATGCTTACGGCGAGAACCGTTACAAGGTCCTGCAGAAGGCCAACCCTGAAGCTGCCGCCGTGCTGATGAAAAAAGCGACGGCCTGGACCGCCAGCCGCTTCGAGTATTACCAGAAGCTGGCAGCGCTGACATTTGATAAAAATGAATAATTGATTTATTCAAGCAGGCAGATAAAAGAACCCCCGATCGTCGAAAGGCATCGGGGGTTCTTTTTTTCGCCAAAGCCAGGAGCTGTGTCGCGCGCATAAGGATAATCTTGAAAGAGTCGGGGCAAGGTGCTATAAAGACCAATCTAGTACTTATGCCAAGGAGCTTTGCCCATGCTCGGTCCCAATACGTCGTCCTTCGTGATGTACGACGAAGAGTTCAAGCGGATCAATCTCGTCATCGAAAAGCTGTTGCGGGATGCGAATGCCAAGGTCATCTTTCTGGTCGATAAAAACGGCCAGTTGATTTCCTCTGTCGGCGAAACCGAGCACCTCGACACCACCAGTCTTGCCTCCCTGACCGCCGGCAATATCGCCGCAACCGGCGGACTGGCCAAACTTATCGGTGAGAAGGAATTTTCCATCCTCTTTCACGAAGGTGAAAAGGATAATCTCCATATCTCGATCGTTGCCGAACGCGTCATCCTCGTCGTCATCTTCGACCAGCGCAGCTCCCTCGGGCTGGTGCGTCTGCGGGTGAAAAAAGGGAGTGAAGAGCTGACCCAGATCTTCTACGACCTCGCCAAAAAGGCTGAAGTCCAGGAGAAGAGTGGCAACGCCCTCAGCCCCTTCGCCGAAATTACCGACGACGACATCGACAACCTGTTCAGCTGACAGGAAAGATTCTTATGTCCTTTATCAACTATGCTTCCCGGGAAATTAACTGCAAGATTGTCTATTACGGCCCCGGGCTGTGCGGCAAGACGACGAATTTGCAGCACGTCTATCAGAAGACCGCGCCGGATGCCAAAGGGAAGATGATCTCCCTGGCAACCGAGACCGAGCGCACCCTCTTCTTCGATTTTTTGCCGTTGGCCCTCGGTGAGATTCGCGGCTTCAAGACCCGTTTCCATCTTTACACCGTCCCCGGTCAGGTCTTTTACGATGCGTCGCGCAAACTGATTCTCAAGGGGGTTGACGGTGTCGTCTTTGTCGCTGATTCGCAGGAAGAGCGGTTCGACGCCAATATCGAGAGCCTTGACAATCTGCGTATCAATCTTGAAGAACAGGGCTACGATCTCGACAAGATCCCTTTTGTCGTCCAGTACAATAAGTGTGATCTGCCGAATGTCACCCCCCTCGAAGAGTTGCGCGCGCTCCTTAATCCCCGTGGCGTGCCGGAATTTCAGGCCTGCGCAACAACCGGCGAAGGGGTCTTTGAAACGCTCAAAGCCGTCGCCAAATTGATTCTCGTCGAACTCCGACAAGGAACCGGCGGTTGATATCGGGATATTTTGCTATTTCCTGCCTATTCTTTTAATGATAAAAAAGGCCGCAAGTCATCAGACTTGCGGCCTTTTCCCTGCCCGGTTTCCCCGCCCGCTAGTTCTTTGTCTCGTTTGATTTCAACACCCGCTCGATAAAGGCGGCAATCGCACTATGGACCTGCTCTGCCCCGGGACCCGAGAGGATGCCGTGACGATTCAGGTCAACGAGGAGATACTCCTTCTCTTTGGCTCCAAGCTTTTCAAAGAGGCGCTTTGATCCGTCCGGCGTCACCACCGGGTCCCCTTTTGCCTGGACAATCAAGGTCGGTACGGTAATCATCGGCAGTTTGGCCGCGAGCGCTTTCATGACATTCTCCATGGCAATCAGACTGACGATCGGCAGGCGGTGATAGTTGATCTCGGGATGTTCCGGGAAGATCTCGGCATACTCTTTTTTCCCCCTCTCCCGTTTCAATACATCCATCAAACGATTCCAGGCGGCGATCGTCGGCGCAAATCTTGACGACAGATCTTGCAGTTGCATCGGCGGGGAGACGGCAAAGACTCCAATAACCTGAGGAATGCGGGCCGCGCAGTCGAGGGCCAAGCCACCGCCGAAGGAGAAACCGCCGACGATGACCTTGTCGCAGAGGGTGCTTAAGGCAGCATAACCGACGTCGACGGAGTTCTGCCAGTCGCTTCCTTTTCGACGGGCCAGGTCGGCCGGAGAGGTTCCATGCCCTTTGACCCTGAGGACGTAGACCCACCATCCGCGTTGCTGCAGGTAGCTGGCAAGCTCGATCATTTCGCGGGGCGCGGCCAAAAAGCCGTGGACGAGAACGATTCCGAGTTTACGGGAAGAACCGCGCAGCAGAACCGGTCTCCCCACCTCCTCCTTCCTGGATTCACCTCTCTGGAAAAAACTCTGATAATCGACCTCAAACTCCTGCTCCGCCCCTTTGATAATCTCTTTTGCTACCAGGTAACGCACGGCCAGCGGCGGTAGATAGGCATAAAAGCGGATCCTCTTTTGCAGTTTGCTCAACGGTAAGACTTCGTTGGCGAGGACGCCGATGGGGTTGTCAATGCGGGCGCGATTGAGGGCCAGGGGTGAAGAGAATTTCGTCGGATCCTTGACCAGGTAGACCCCTTCCTGGCGCAAAACCCCGGTCTCCAGGGCCAGGGCGAGAAATTCATGGTATTTGTTAAAACGGTCGTCGGTCAAGAGGGCTAACTGCCCTTCTTCCAGACTGTGGTGCTGGTGCAGGCCGAGAGCTGTCAGGTCGTTGCTCAGGAGAAAGATTCGCCGGCGAAAATCGACGGGAGTCATTTTGTTGAAGGGGAAAGTGCGCAGCAGGGAGGCGAAGAGATGATCGTGATTCACCGTCGTCATCATGTAAATCGCATCCATATAGCTCTGCATCACGCGTAACGCTTCTTTGCGCATGGCATGCAGGGAAGGGAGGCGATCTTCAAAATCGATGCGCTGCACGGAATTAATATCGTTCATGATCTCGGTACAGTCCAAGCAATCCCCGACCGCCAAAGGTGCGCCGAAGCGAATATCGATATCAACCCCTTCGAGCAGCATCGCCCCCTCGATCAAGAGTTCTTCGTGAAAGCGTTCCGGTAAATCCCCGAGGTAGCGTTCAGCGAGGCGGCTGAGGGCGTTCTCCTTGGCGCGGAGAGGGTAATATGTGATGTTGACCGGAATGATTTGAGTGGGAGTTGTCAAAACTTCCGTTGACGAGACGATGCCGAAGAGAGCCCTTAAGCGCGCCGCCTCGGCCGGGAAGTCATTAGCGAGAGTCAGCAACCTTTTCCGGTAGAATTCCGTGCGCAGAGCTAGAGTGGCGGCGCCGGTGTGGGGCGGCTTCCGTCCGCCGGCGCAGGAGATGGCATAGCGCGCCTGTTCAAGGATCAATTTGTCCTTGACCATGCATCCTTCCGGAAAGATGATCCAGTTGGCTTCACCGGTTAACAGACTCTTGACCATCAAGCGATCACGATCCGGGGCTTTGGTCGAGACTGCGCCAAGGGCGTCGAGGAGATTGCCAAAGGTGCCGCGAAACATTGCTGCATCTGCCAAAGACCAGACCGGCCGCTGGGTCAGGGAGTAGATATGAAAAGGGAGAAGGAGGGTCTCGATGCGGGTGAAGTGATTGATAACAAAAATGGTCGGAGCGGCGGAAAGGTTCTCGCGGCCATGCATATTAATGCGCACGCGGGAAAGGTTTTCGAGGAGCGCGATGGCTCGACCGGAAGTCAGATAGGCACGACGGTTCATGAGCAATCCTCTCCGGCAAGCGGCGTATCAAATCGATTCAGCAAAGAGTTCCTGTCGCAGAAAACCCGGCCGGTTCGACATCAGGGAGTCGACTCCCAGCGTTTGATAATGACGGGCGTCGGCTAAAAAATCAACCGTCCAGATGTGCAACTCCATGCTGGTTGCGCGCAGGCCGTCGACAAACGCGTTATCAATGAGGGGACAGACTTGAGAGGAGAGACCGTTGGCGCCGCAGTCCGCGAGAATTTCCAGAATTTTCCGGGGTTGCGGGCGCCACCCGCCGACCAGTCCGGTGCGGTGATATTCGACATTGAGACAAGACTTGATCTTCGGAAAAGCTCCTTTGAGAGCTGCCAGCAGTGTCGGGTCAAAAGAGAGAAAGCAGAGTTGCTCCGTGGCAATGACAGTCGTGGTCAAGTGTTTGCGTAATGGCGGGATAATCTCGGCGCCACATTTGATTTCGATAAAGAACTTCTTGCCGGCCGGCAAGATCGTCAGCACCTCGGCAAGGGTCGGAATCCTTTCCCCATGCCATTGCGGACCTTTCCACCCCCCGAAATCGAGAAGGCGTAATTCGGCCAGGGAGCGGGTCGTAACGCGCAGATTACGATCGGCGGTGCGACCGGTCAACGCGTCATGGATGCAGACAATCTCGCCATCGCCGCTCAGGCGAAAATCGGCTTCGATACCGTCAGCTCCCTGGGCAAAAGCCAGGCGAAAGGCGGCCAGAGTATTTTCCGGCGCATCGAAGGACGCGCCGCGGTGCGCGATGATCAAGGGTACTGGCATTTAACCTCCCTGGCAGCATGCGCCCGCCCGTTTTTGCTGGATGGCGATGCAGATTCCTTCTTGACAACATTTTATCCCCGTTGTATAAGATTTCCCGTCCCGACGCCAGTGAGATTTTCAGGGAAGACGTTTCCCGGTTGCCCGCCGATGACAAGGCAACAACTCAAGAAATCGACCAGCACGAGACACAACTACCGTTCCCTGATAGCTCAGTCGGTAGAGCAGGCGACTGTTAATCGCCTTGTCGCAAGTTCGAGTCTTGCTCGGGGAGCCAAACTAATCAAAGGCCGTCTTCTTAACTGGAGGCGGTCTTTTTTGTTATTTGATTAATCAAAACGAAAAAACGAGATAAAACAAGTCGTTAAATAGGTCAATTTGGGGTGCCGATGATGAACTAAATTTTAATGAAGGGCGAAGATTGCTTCTGTATGTTTCTTTTGGCTGTGGCTGGCACGTGATCCTTGAAAAGCAATCTGTATGTTGCTTTTTGATAATTGTTTGGAGGTTAGATTTTTGACAAGTTGCTTGTAAGCTATTGAATATACGATTGTTTGCTTTATGAAAATGTTGAAGTAAACTTTTCTGCCAATTTTATTGGAATTCCATTGCGATCGGCAAACTCGCTCCACTTATTCACTGCCACCCTGACACGATCTACGCACTCAGTTATCGTTGCGTTGGAAAGTCCAATAGCGAGTCCAACATTTTGAATATCCTTCAGCCCCGGATTTTTTCCCTCACCTGCAATGTCAAGAGTGTGTTCCCCGCCAGGACCATCAGAAAACGTGACATCATAAGCTGGAGATAGCCGCCATTCTCCGTTGTTGTCCATTAGAAACCCGTGGTTTTTGGTATGGTCGTCTCTGTTGTGAGCATACACATTGAAAACCATCCTTAAGAACATCTGTTCAACATCGAGCTGGTGTCTGGTCAGGGCCTGCGTTGCCTTTAAGAGTTCTTCGTAGCCAATACTGGGCAATCTGAAATCAGCGTGGAGCAAGCCACAGGCCGTATGCATATGGATACGGCGATTTCCCTCGCGATCGAACCTTTTCACCGCAAAGTATCCTGGTCCCTGATTCGAGGGGAGGACTTTGCTCTCGGGCATCACCACACCTGCTGCTCGCGCCATATCAGCATAGGCCTGCTCTATGAGTCCAGATTCGGGAAGATCAAACTGAGAGCCAAATTTAACCAGCCAATGCTCATAGCGGTCTGGCAAATTATCTTTTCCATGCACAATGGATGAACCGTCCCGGGCGAGGCCAATAAGCGCCTTGGGCCTGGCTCCTTGAGGTGAGCCGCCTACTTGCAAAAGATAATCAAACACAGCTTCGGGACTGTCTTCCAAGACAACTCGGGCAGCCGCCGCAACTTCATCAAGATCGATCCATTGCGGGGAATCACTTTTTGTTAATTCCACATGCTCCGGACGGTAAAGCAACGCCCCCATCCCTTTGGAGCCAATCCATGCCAACCTGTCTAGAGGGGTGAGTTGATTCGGACGTATTCCTATATCACGGAGTTTGCGATCCATGAGAAGGCGTCCCCATCCATCAGGAAGACTGTCATTGAAGACGCCGTGGAGTCCTTCAAAGATTCTTTCCGGACCCTTGATAATGCTTGACCCAAGAGGTGGTCGGAGCTTGAAGGGGGAGATGTTGAGTTTGTCGACAGGAAACCCGGGATCGTACTCAAAAATGATCTCTCGGCCAATGTATGCCAACCGCCCGACAGGTCGGGGTTCACCCATATCCAGAACAACAGTTAACAGATTGATCGGCTTGAATTTGCTGCTCACGATTTTCGACCTCGTTGTCGCTGTGTGTTTTTAGCCTGTTCAAGCAATGCGTCGAGAGAGGCTTTTTGCTGCGGCAAAAATAGTGCAGCAATTTCATCTTCCATGCGCAATGCAAAGGTGAGCTGAACGAGGCCTTTGAAAGAAATTTCTCCTGTCCGTTCAAACCGTTTCAGGCTCCCCAGGCTTATACCTGCACGCAGAGAGAGACTTAGTTGTGTCAAATTGGCAGAGAGTCGCGCTTCCTTCAGTCTCTTGGCAATCCTCAACTGTATATCTTTAGTGGATAATATATTAACCATAAAATCTCCAAAAGTTTATAAAGGATAATATACTACCCTGTATATGTCAATTTCCTGCCACAAAAATGAATCACACCAGATCATTTGAGGGTTGCGCGCCACTTAATGTGGGGCGATTCTCATCAAAGCGCCTGCCCTGGTCCTGGAAATTGACTTGCCGGTGTTTTTGCCCTAACATATGGCACTTTTCTTTGATGGGAATGGAACGATGATAGAGAACGAACTGAAAGAAAAAATCCGCGCGCTGGCGATTGAGCGCGATGCCCTGATTCTGGCCCATAACTACCAACGCGACGAAATTCAGGAGATCGCTGATATCACCGGCGACTCCCTTGGCCTGTCCCAGGAAGCGGCCCGGACCGAACGCCAGGTGATCGTTTTCTGCGGCGTCCACTTCATGGCGGAGAGCGCTGCCATCCTCGCCCCGCAAAAGCAGGTGCTTATCCCGAGAGCCGATGCCGGCTGCCCGATGGCCGACATGGTCGATGCCGAAGGGATCAAAGAGATGCGCCGCCGCCATCCCGGCGCCGTTGTCGTCACTTATGTCAATTCGAGCGCGGCGGTGAAAGCGGAGAGCGATATCTGCTGCACCAGCGCCAATGCGGTACGGGTGGTCAATTCTCTGGTTGAGCCCGAAGTCATCCTTATCCCCGACCGCAACCTCGGTCGCTACATTGCCGACCGGACCAGCAAGATCTGTCACATCTGGGATGGCTACTGCCCGACCCACGAGCGCCTCGACGTCAAGGAGGTTCTCACCGCCAAGGCGGCGCACCCGGAAGCCCTTTTTCTTGCCCACCCCGAATGTCCGCCGGCGATCCTTGCTCTTGCCGATCACATCTGTTCGACGAGTGGCATGTACGAATATGTTCAGGGGCGCAGCGAAGGGACCTTCATCATCGGCACCGAAGCCGGCATCCTTTACCGTTTGCGTCGGGAGAATCCGGGGAAGACCTTTATCCTTGCCGGCCACCGCCTGATCTGCCCGAATATGAAACTGACCTCCCTCGAAGATCTCTATCAGTCTTTGGTCGCCATGAATCCGATTATTACTGTGGACGCCGATATTGCCGCCCGTGCCCGCATTACCCTCGACCGGATGCTCGCTGTGCCCCGGGATTAGAACTCTGCTCCGGGCCGCCGTCCCGCTCCGGCAGATCTGTACACCATGACTGACAAAAACAATACCCCGCACGAAATCGCTCACGCCACCGTCCAGACGATCACCAACCAGCTTTGTGCCGGCCTGAAACACGGGGAGGTCCTCGGTCTCACCGGTTCGGCCGGTGCCCATCTTGTCGCCGGTCTCCTCCGCCGTGAGACCGCCCCTCTGCTGATCATCGCCGCCGAGACCGCTGTCGCTGAACGCTTTGCCGCGGATCTGCTCTTCTACTGTGGTGACGAACGGAACATTGCCCTTCTCCCGCCCTGGGATATCCGTCCCTACGACCCGCTTATCCCTCACCCTGAGACCGAAGCAAGCCGTCTTGCCACCCTCGCCGGCCTGCTCGAAAAGCGCGTCGATGCGGTGGTGACGACGGTGCGGGCCCTGGCGCAGCGCCTCATCCCCAAAGAGGTGCTGTCCTCCCTTTGTACCCGGCTGATCGTCGAAGATGAATATGAGCGGGGTCCACTCCTCGAAAAGCTTCTCGGCCTCGGTTATCAGCCGACGCCGCTGGTCGAGGATCGCGGCACCTTCTCAGTGCGCGGCGATCTCCTCGACATCTTTCTGCCGACCCGCGACGCGCCGGTGCGCATCGAATTCTTCGGCGATTATATCGAACGGATGCGCCCCTTCGACCCGACGTCGCAGCGTTCCAGCGATGAGGAATTGGGGGAGCTGGAGCTGCTGCCGACCCGGGAGATGATCCTTGCCGGTCCGCATCTGGAGACCTTTGCGCGGCGCATCAAGGAGCGCTGCGACGAGCTCGATCTGCCGCGCAGCGTCCGCGCAGCCCTTCTTGAAGAGGTGCGGGAAGGGATCCTGGCCCCCGGTCACGCTTTCCTTCTCCCCTTTAACTACGATTGTCTCGACACCCTCTTCGACTATCTGCCGGCGGGACGGACCATCGTCCTCGACCCGCCGCAGGTGGAGAGCGATCTCGATGCTTTCTGCGCCGAAGCCCGCGAAGGCGAGGCGCGTCTTGCCGCCAAGGGGGGGGAGCCCTTTGCCCTGGTTCCCCAACTCTTCCTGTCGGTCGCTGAAGTTGATGCGGCACTTCAAGGTCGTCCCCGCCTCGATCTCGCCCAACTCCAAGTCTACCGCATCGATGAAAAGCGCCATGTCTTCCGTATCGAAGGGCAGGGGAATGGCGATCTCCGTGATGAAATGCGCGCTGAAGGGGCGGGGATGGCAGCGCTCGCCGCCCGCCTCAAGGAGTGGCAGCGCGAGGGGTGGCGGACGCTCCTGGTTTGTCATCAGCGCGGCCAGGCCGAGCGTCTCTGTGATCTCCTTACCCCTTACGGCCGGCCGCCGGAGATCTTTCCGGAAGTCCGTCTCAAAGATTTCAAGGCTGGCGAACTCTTTCTTTGCCTCGGTGACCTCTCCGCCGGTTTTCGTCTCGCCGATGAAAAGATTGCCGTCGTCACCGAAGAAGAGATCTTCGGCCAGCGCGCCCATCGCCGCGGTCTCGCGTCCGCCAAGGCGCGTGCCCTCCTTGACTCCCTGGCCGAGCTCAAAATCGGCGACTATGTTGTCCATACCGATCACGGCATCGCCGTTTACCGTGGCCTCCTCCACCTCCAGGCAGGCGCGATTGAGGGGGATTTCCTCCATCTCGAATATTCCGGCGACGACAAACTTTACGTGCCGGTCGAGCGCATCGAGAAGGTGCAGAAGTACCTTGGCGGTGAAGGGCACATCCCCCGTCTCGACAAGATGGGGGGCAGCGCCTGGGAAAAGGCGAAAGTCAAGGCCCGCGCTGCTGTCGAGGAGCTCGCCCGCGAACTCCTCAAGATCTACGCCCGCCGCGAGATGCACGCCGGTTTCACTTATACGCCGCCGGATCGCACTTTCCGCGAATTCGAGGCGACCTTTCCGCACGAAGAGACCGCTGATCAGCTTGCCGCCATCAGCGATGTCCTCAGCGACATGCAGTCAGGGCGGCCGATGGATCGTCTCGTCTGCGGCGATGTCGGTTTCGGCAAGACCGAAGTGGCGATTCGTGCCGCCTTCAAGGCGGCGATGGACGGCCGCCAGGTGGCAGTCCTGGTGCCGACGACGATCCTTGCCAGCCAGCACTATGAAACCTTCAAGGCGCGTTTCAAGGATTATCCAATCAATGTCGAGATGGTATCGCGCTTTCGCACGGCGGCCGAGCAGAAAGCGATCCTCGCCGCCACTGCCAGCGGAAAGATTGATGTCCTCATCGGCACCCACCGCCTGCTGCAGCGTGATGTCCACTTCAAGGATCTCGGCATGGTCATTGTCGACGAAGAGCAGCGCTTCGGGGTGGTGCACAAAGAACGGCTGAAGAAGATGCGCGCCGAGGTCGATCTTCTCACCCTCACTGCCACTCCCATCCCCCGAACCTTGCATATGAGCATGATGGGGCTGCGTGATCTCTCGGTCATCGACACCGCCCCGGTCGATCGCCTCACCATCCGCACTTATGTCACCAAGTTCGATGAAGCGGTGATCCGCGAAGCGATTCTGCGCGAACTGCGTCGCGGCGGCCAGGTCTTCTTTGTTCATAACCGCGTGCAGAATATCGAGGCGATGGCCGAATTCCTCCGGACTCTGGTCCCCGAGGCGAAAGTGGCCGTTGGCCACGGGCAGATGGCAGAGAAGGCGCTGGAAGGAGTCATGCTCGACTTTATGGCCGGCAACAGCAATGTTCTGGTCTGCTCAACGATCATCGAAAACGGCCTCGACATCCCCCGCGCCAATACCATCATTGTCAACCGCGCCGACTGTTTCGGCCTTGCCCAGCTTTACCAGCTGCGCGGCCGGGTCGGGCGCTCCGACCGCCGTGCCTACGCTTATCTCCTTATCCCCGGCGAAGGAATCCTCACCCGCGAAGCACGGGAGCGGCTGCGCGTTCTGCAGGAGTTGACCGAACTCGGCGCCGGCTTCCGCATTGCCAGCCACGACCTCGAGCTGCGCGGCGCCGGCGACCTGTTGGGCGCCAATCAATCCGGGCAGATTGCCGCCATCGGTTTCGAGATGTACGGTGAGCTGCTGGAAGAGACGATCCTCGAGCTGAAAGGGCAGGCGCACGCAGAGAAGATCGACCCTGAAATCCGTCTTGGTCTCTCCGCCTTCTTCCCCGAGAAGTTCATCCCGGATCCGAATCAGCGACTTGTCCTTTACAAGCGGCTGGCCAGCGCTCCGGACGCTGAGACGATCTATGCAATTGCCGATGAATTGCGGGACCGCTACGGTGACCTCCCCGAAGCCGCAGAGCGTCTCCTGGCGATCATGAAGTTACGGGTCCTCCTCAAAGAGTTATGGATCGAAAGCGCCGAATACGACGGCCGTCGCCTCCTTTTCGCCTTCCACCAATCCACGCCGGTCCCCCCGGAAACGATTCTCACGCTGATTCAGGATAAAAGCGGGCTGTATCAATTCTCCCCAGATTACCGGTTGACGATCAAATGCGGTAAACTTGAAGGAGAAGAGCTCCTGGCCCGGATAAAAAAGGAATTGCACGGGCTGGGTGAGCGTGTTAGTTATGCCCATTAACTGTTACCCCTCTTTCTCCCTGAAAAGGACGCTTTCTTTCCCATGACATGTCGTAAGGTCATTATCCTTTCCTGTCTCCTTCTCCTCCTCGGCTCAGTCGCCGCCTGCACGGAGAAAGCGGCTCCTCCCGTCGACATTCTTGTCAAAATCGACAATCGCACCGTCACCTTGCAGGATTTCCGTCGCGACTTCGAGCAGATCCTCCCCAAAGAGCAGCAAAGCAGCGCCGCTGAACGGGATGAATTGCAACGCTCTTTCCTCGCCCAGATCATCGACCGAGAACTCGCCCTTGCCGCGGCTGAAAAGTTCGGCGTTCAGGTCTCCCCCGCCGAAGTTGACGCTGCTCTTGCCGAACTCCAGCGTGACTATCCGGATGGCGAGTTCGAGGCAAATTTGCAGGAAGGAAAGATGAGCCTTGCCGACTGGAAGCGTGAGCTCCAGGATCGCCTGCTTATCGAGAAACTGGAGAAAAAAGTGGTCGGCGACCAAGAGAAGGTCAACGACGCGGCGATTGCTGCTTATTATCGTGCCAATCGCGATGAGTTCGACCGCCCGGCACAGGTGCGGGCCCGGCAGATCGTCGTTGCCAGCGAAGCCGATGGAGAAAAGATCCTGGCCCTGTTGAAAGCGTCGGTCCCTTTTGCGCAGGTGGCGAAGGAGTATTCCCTTTCCCCCGATGCCGAAGCGGGAGGGGATCTCGGTTTCTTTGCCCGTGGCGAAATGCCGGCGGAGTTTGATGCTGTCGTCTTTACCCTGCCGGTCGGCCGTCTCAGCCCTTTGATCAAGAGTGAATACGGCTATCACATTTTTCTCGTCGAAGAGCGCCGCGCTGCCGGTAAGCTCTCCCCTGCGCAGGCCCATGAAGAGATCCGCGCGACTTTGCAGGCGGAGCTCGAAGAGCGCCTTTACCAGCAATGGCTTGATGAATTGCGGGCCAAGGCAAAGATAGAGGTCAACTGGGCACTCCTCGACCAGCGTTAATCCTTCCCGGATAAAGGTATTGAACATGCGTAAAGAATGGCTCCTGTTACTTCTTTGTCTTCTCCTCCCCGTGTACGCCTTTGCCCTTGAATTAAACCGGGTGGTTGCGGTGATCAACAACGATGCCGTTACCAGCATCCAGCTCGATAAGGCTCTGGCCGCGGCCGAGCCCGGAACGACGCCGGCCATTGATGAGCGCCGCCAGGTTCTCGAGCGTTTGATCGAAGAGAGCCTGATGCGGCAACGCGCTGAAGAGATCGGTTTGACGGTCAGCGATGACGAGGTCGAAGCGGCGGTGCAGGATGTTCTCCGCCAGAACCGTCTCACCAAAGAACAGCTCGATGTTGCTCTGGCTCAGCAAGGGATTACTCCGGACGATTACCGGCAGAGCCTGCGTCGGCAGATTCTGCGTTTCAAGCTGGTCGGGCGAGAGGTGCAGGGCTTGATCGAAGTTTCCAGTCGTGAGATTCAGGATTATTATGCCGCTAACAGTACCGCCTACCGCGAAGCCGCAAGCATCACGCTGCGGCATATCAGTTTTCCTTTGGCCGGGCAGGACGCGCAAGTGCAGAAAGAACGGGGCGATGCCGCCCTTGCAGCCCTGCGCGCCGGTACAGATTTTGCCACCGTTCTGGAGACAGCCCGGCAGGACGGGGCGGATGGTGGTGACATGGGGGAACTTTATCTTGAAGATCTCACCCCGGCTTTTGCCGCCGCGGTCAGGGATCTGCCGGTTGGGGAGAGCAGTGAGCTGATTGCCAACGAACAGGCACTGCATCTCCTGATCGTCACGGCGCGCACCCCCGCCAAGGTTCGCACCCTCGACGAGGTGCGCGAAGAGATTCGCAACCAGCTCGCCGAACAGAAGCGCTCCACCGCCGCCAAGGATTGGCTGGAGGGTTTGAAGAAGAGAGCACACATTGAGATGAAACTGTAAATTTTTCCGCCCGTCCTTCCCCTCTCCCGGAGATTTCATGTCTTTCCCGATTCTCACCAGCAGCGCCGAGATCGCCGCCTTTGCTGCCGACTTGCACCGCGAGCCGGTCATTGCCGTCGATCTCGAAGCAGATTCGATGCACTCTTATCAGGAGAAGGTCTGTCTCCTGCAATTTACGACGCCGAGTACAACTCTCCTTATCGACCCCTTGGCCGGCGGCGATCTTTCCCCTTTGGGCCCGATCCTCGCCAACCCGGCGATCCGAAAAATCTTTCATGCCGCCGATTACGATACCCGCTGCCTGCACCGCGATTACGGCTTCACCATCCGCGGCCTCTTTGACACCATGGTCTCCTGCCAGTTCCTCGGCGAAGAGAAGTTCGGACTCGCTGATGTCCTTGGCAAATATTACGGTGTCACCCTCGACAAACAGTATCAGCGCGCCGACTGGTCGCAGCGGCCCCTGTCGCCGGAGATGATCGCTTATGCCGCCGCCGATACCACTCATCTCCTCCCCCTCGCTGTCCTGCTCGAAGAGCGTTTGCGCGAGCTCGGCCGCCTCGACTGGGTGGCGGAGGAGTTTGAACTCCTCGAACAGGGGCAGTTTGCGCAGCATGGCGGCCCGCTCTTCCTCCGCTTCAAAGGGGCGGCGGCCCTCGATCGCCGCCAGTTGGCGATCCTTGAAGAGCTGCTGCAATGGCGCAATCGCGAAGCCGAGCGCCGCGACAAACCCCCCTTCAAGATCCTTGGCAACGACTTTCTTGTCCTGCTGGTGCGGAATGCCCCGCTCGATATTGCCGCTGTCAGTGCCATTGCCGGCCTGCCGGGTTGGGTGGCCGAACGTTTCGGCAAGAGCTTATTGCCGGTGATTGCCACCGCTTTGGCGCTCCCTGAGGCAGAGTTGCCGCGCTTCCCCCGCACTGAGCGGCGCGAGCGTGATCCTGCCGTTGATCAGCGTCTTGCCATCCTTAAACTCTGGCGCACTGCGATTGCCAAAGAACTGGCGCTGGAGCCGGGGATCCTGATCAATAACGGCCTCCTCGAAGAAATTGCTCGCAAGCCGCCGCGCAGCCTCGCCGAATTGGAGCAGATCGGCATGAAGCGCTGGCAGCGTCATGTCCTCGGCGCCGGGATTGTCGCCGCCTTAAAAGGCTGATTTTAGGAGAATCACGATGAAAAAGACCGCTATTCTTCTGATGGCACACGGCAGCCGCATTGCCGAAGCCAACAATGCTGCTTATGAAATCGCCGAAATGATCCGGGGCGCCAGTACCTTCGAGATCGTCGAGGTCGCATTTCGCGAAATGCACCCCCCGGATATCCAGAGTGCCATCGATCGCTGCGTTACCCAGGGGGCTGAGCGTATCCTCCTCATGCCCTACTTCCTCTTTGTCGGCGCCCATGTGCGGGAAGACCTCCCCGCCGAGATGACCCTGGCGCAGCAGCGCTATCCGCAGGTCGAATTTGCCATGGGGAATCATCTCGGTGCTCATCGCAAGCTCGCCGAGATCGTCATCGAGCGGATTGCCGAAGGGCTGACCGTTAACGGGTGGCAGTGATGACGGTGCATCTGCGTCCGGAAGAGATCGAAGCGGAATCGTTTCGCATTATCGAGGCTGAGGCCGGTGCGCATGGCTGGTCAGCAGCGGAATGGACGATCGTCCGCCGCGCCGTTCATACCAGCGCTGATTTCGATTATGTGCGCGACCTGGTCATTGCCCCAACGGCGCTGGACCGGGGGCTCGCCGCCCTGCGCCGCGGCCGGACAATTATCACTGATACGCGCATGGCTATGGCCGGGATTACCGCGGCGCGGCTCGACCCTCTTGGCATTGAAGTGCGCTGTCTGGTCGATGATCCTGTCGTTGCCAAGAGTGCCAAGCGCCTCGGTGTCACCCGTTCCTTGCTGGCGATGCGGACGGCGGTACAAGCCGAAGATGCCGGTATTTTCGTCATCGGTAACGCTCCCACCGCCCTCTTTGAACTGCTGCGGCTGATTCGCGAGGAGGGAGTGCGCCCCGACCTCATCGTCGGCCTGCCGGTCGGCTTTGTCGGTGCCGCCGAAAGCAAAGCCGAACTCCTGGCCATGGCAGCGGAATATCAGCTGCCGATGATCACCAACCGGGGCCGCAAGGGAGGCTCGAATGTCGCCGCCGCCGTGCTCAACGCCCTGCTTATTCTCGCGGCTGGCGAGGTGGATTAAGGCTATGGCCAAGGGGGCGCGGCATGGCTACACCACCGGCGCCTGTGCGGCGGCAGCCGCCAAGGGGGCGGCGCTGCTGCTGCAACGGCAAAGACAGGTCGATGTAGTGACGATTGTCCTTCCTGGCGGTGAAGTCGTCCCCTTTGCTTTGCACGGCCAGATCTTTGAGAGCGCACAGGCCAGCTGTTTTGTGGTGAAAGATGCCGGCGACGACCCGGATGTCACCAATGGTTGTGAGGTTTGGGCAAAGGTACAGCGACTTCCCGGTGCAGCAGTGGTTATCACTGGCGGCATCGGCATCGGCCGGGTGACCAAGCCGGGGCTCGCCGTAATCGTCGGCGCCTGGGCGATCAATCCGGTACCGCAGGCGATGATCACCGCCGCGCTGCGCGAAGTCTTCCCCACCGGCGGAGTGCAGGTCGAGATCAGTATCCCTGACGGTGTCGATCGGGCGCAGCGCACCCTCAATGCTCGCCTCGGTATCCTCGGCGGCCTCTCTATTCTTGGCACCACCGGCATTGTCAAGCCGATTTCGCATCAGGCCTGGACCGATACCCTCGATGCGGCCCTTGATGTCGCCTGCGCCTGCGGTCAGCGTACCATCGTCCTCTCGACCGGGCGGACGAGCGAGATGGTGGTACAGCGCGCCCTCGCCAAGGCCGGGATCAGCCTCGGCGAAGAAGCCTTCATCATGATGGGCGATCATGTCGGTTATGCCTTGCGCGCCTGTGCCCGCCGCAACATTGCCACAATCATCCTGGCCGGCCAGTTTGCCAAACTCCTCAAGATCGCCTGCTGTCACGAGCAGACCCATGTCAGCGCTTCCCGGCTCGATCTGCATGCAGTAACCTCCTGGCTGCGGGTGGAGAATTTCCCGACAGCGACGATCAAGCTGGCGGAGCGAGCCAATACCGCCCGCCATCTGTTGGCGGATTGTGGTACTGCCGCCCCGGCTCTCTGCGCGTTGATCTGTGATCGGGCGCAAAAATTTGCTCAATCCTTCGCCCCGGCGACGGAGATACAGGTTTTTCTGGCAGGATATGACGGTGAAGTGCTATATTTTTCCGGTCAGGACCAACTCCAGCCAAGGATAACGGTATAACTTTTTATGACGACACGAGCGATCGGCATCGACTTCGATGGCAGCATCTTGCGGGCGGTTGTTCTGCAGGTAGAGAAGGGGAGTGAACGCCTCCTCCATGCTGCCCGCATTCCCTGGGACGGGAGTGCACCCCTGGCGCCGCTCCTGGCGGGGGCGGGGGTGATTCCGGCTGTTGGTGATCGGGTGACAACAGCGCTGCCGCCAGCCATCGGTTTGACTCGTACCCTGACCTTCCCCTTTAGCGACCGCCGCAAGGTCGCTACCGCTATTCCCCTCGAACTCGCCGCTCTCCTGCCGATCCCCCTTGATAATTGTGTGATCGCCCAGCAGGAAGCGATTGCCCTGGGCAGCGGCGTCAGCGTCGTTGCCGCTGCCGTGCCGGCGATTGCCGTGGCACAGCTGGTCGGTCCCTATGATGCCGCCGGAATCCCCTTGCAGACCGTCGATCTCCTCCCTTTTGCTCTTGCCGCCGGCCTGGCAGCCGAGCTCGGTGATGGGATTGCCCTTTGTCTCAGCCACGGCTGGGGGATGATCCTCCATCTTGTTGCCGGCCGCTTGCACGATTACCGTGTCGTCCCCTTGGCTGCGGATCTCCCTCCGGAAGAACGCTCTGCCGGGTTGCAGCGGGAATTGACGCCGCTGTTGCATGCCAGTCGCAGCACCACCTTGCGCCTCTTTGGTGCCGAGGTCGATGCCGCGCTCCTTTTCGCCCTGCAGAGCGCTTATCCGCAGCTGGCGGTCACGGAGTTACGGCCAGGGCGGGGGGGCGCAACCCTCGCCGGAGAATTCCTCCCGGCCCTCGCTCTCGCCCGCCGTGGGACCTGGAGTTCGGCCAATGGCTTTAACTTTCGGCGTGGCGCCTTTTCCCGGCACGGAGAAAGCACTGCGCTGCGCTCCCGTTTGTTCATTCTCGCCGGGATTGTTGTTGCGGCCGTTCTGATCCTCTCCGCTTCGGCAGGCGTGCGCTGGTGGAGTAAAGCGCAACGGGCGGAAGCGCTCAAGCAGGAGTTGCAAACCCTGTATCGTCAAGCGATCCCCGGCCAAGGGGCGATTGTCGATGTCACGCTGCAACTAAAGGCCCACCTCAATGAACTGACGCGCAGCAGCCGTCCGGGCGGTCAGCATCCCTTGCTGCGTCCGGCCGGGATCATGCGCGAGGTCTCCAATCTGCTGCCGCGGGAGATTCCGGTGACGCTGCGCGACTGGAGTATGACGGCGGAAGAGATCCGCATCGAAGCCCATGCTCCTTCCTTTGAAGCTGCCGACAAGATTGCCGCCGCTCTTGCCGCGTCCCCCCTCTTCAAGGCGGTGCAGGTGACAGATGCCAAGAGTAGCGCGGATAACAGCCGGGTCGATTTTCGTTTGACTCTGACCAGCAAAGCGGCGGAGGAGTTGCCATGATACAGCGTCTCACGCCCCGGGAAAAAATGGCTGTCGGCGTCGCCGGCACTGTCGTCCTTCTGACCATCCTTATCGCCGGGATCATCCTCCCTTACCGCGCGGCCCTGGAGCGTCTCGACCAGCGCATTGTCAGTCGCCAGGGGCAACTCCTGGAAGCCCGCACCCTGATACAGCGCATCAAGACGATGCAGGGGGAGGCCGCTGCGACGCAGCGCAAGTTGAGTGCGGCTCCCGCCGCCCCGCTGGTCGCCACTCTCGAAGGGCTGGTTGCCGAAATTGCCGGCAAGGAAAAACTTCTCGGCATCCGGCCGCAACCGGTGACGGCTCCGTCCGGTTTCCGTCAGGAAAAGGTGGAGATGCAGCTGGAAAAAGTGCGCCTGGAGCAGTTGGTTCAGCTTCTGCACGCCATCGACAGCGCCAAAAGTGTTATGCAGAGTGACAGTCTCAAGATCCGCCCCCGCTTTGAAGATCCCGCCCTCCTCGACGTCACTGTCGTCGTCTCTTCCTTTGTCAAGGCTTCGTGATGCAAAGACTGCGTAATTCTCCCTGGACTCTCTCAGCAGCGGGCTTACTCGTGACCCTTGTCGCTTTCCTGTGTGGCTTCTCCCTCTTCTTTCCGGCCGAGAGTTTGCGGCCGCGGCTGCAAGCGGAAGCGGCAAAACAGGGCCTGCGCCTGACAGTCAAATCCCTGCAAAGCACTTTCCCTCCCGCTCTGAGCGCCAAAGATGTCATTGTCAGTAGCACCGGCATGGAGAGTGGCGAGGTGAAGCTTGAGAGATTGACTCTGGCGCCGGCCTGGTCGCGACTGCTGATCGGGAAGGCGGCCATGACTTACGACGCCGCCCTTCTCGGGGGGCGGATCAAGGGGGTGCTGCAGCGCCCCGGACCTATGATCCTGCAAGGGGCGGGGATTAACTGGCGCGGTGCTCTCCCCGGGCTCAGTGGCGGCACTGTGGTGCTGCAGGGATGTCGGGGCGATCTCAGTGCTTTCTGGCCGGCGCAGGCGGACGATGCCCTCCTCCTTTCTCTCGACTGCGAGCAGGCGAGAATCGAAGGGCTGTTCGGTGCGAAAGAGCCCTTGCTTCTCGGCAGCCTGACCGTCAAGGGGAGCGGCAAAGGGAAGGATCTGCGCCTGACGACCCTGGCGGCCAGCGGCGGTCAGCTCGGTGTCGATGGCAGCGGCACCATCCTTCTCAACGAACCGCTCGGCCGCAGTCTCCTCAATCTCAATCTTGTCCTGCGCGGCAACCCCGGCCTCGATCCGACCCTAGTCGAGCTGTTGGCCGCCTTTATCCCGCCGGCCGTCGATGGCACCTCGCGTCTGCGTTTGACCGGTACCCTGGCGGCCCCGCAACAAAGTAGCGCGAGTCGCTAGAATCATATTGATCCGCTGTTTGAAATTCGCCAAGCCCCAAAAACCCCTATAACCAAAGTTATATCTATAACGTCGTGGATAATTCGCCAAGCCCCAGTTACTGGCGTCCTTTGCCGGTGACTGCGGGGATGGGTATAACTTGCGCCATACCCCTTCTCTTTGGGCGACTAAGCGTCGTCGCCAATTTTCATCTGAGAAATCAACAGATTAATCCCAGTCGCTATTTTCGGCACCGCTCTTGCTAACATCGTTCTATATTCTATGCCGTCAATTTGACGCTGTCCGGCAGCGCCCGACAAATCTCTCAGCAGGGGTAGAACAATGGAATGGATCAGCATTAATGAACAGCTCCCCCGCGAAGAGGAACGCGTACTGCTTTATACCCCCGAGATGGTTTTTGGTGATGATCATGCCTGTGTCGGTACTCGCGCTGCGATCCTGAGCTGTCAGCCCCTCTTCACCCATTGGTTGCCCCTCCCGATCGGGCCCACCGGTTCGGCAAAGCGTCCCTGTTTCCGCGACTGATGGGGGAGAAACAAAAAGGATTCTATTTTTCACTGGACACTTTTTTGCAGATAGTGAATTCTGATAAATACTTGTTACACTGAATAAGGCAACATTCAAGAGCCGCTGACTGCGACTGAAGGCAGTCAAGGTCAGCCCCCCCTCACCCCCCACATGGAGGTTCCTATGAAGTTCAAGTCGTTATTGGTTATGGCACTGGTTCTGGCCTTTGCCGCTCCGGTTCTTGCTGAGCCGATCGTCATCAAGTTCAGCCACGTTGTTGCGGTCGATACCCCGAAAGGGCAGGCGGCGGAATACTTCAAGAAACTGGCAGAAGAGCGGACTAAAGGCGCGGTTAAGATTGAAGTCTATCCGAACAGCCAGCTCTACAAAGACAAGGAAGAGATGGAAGCCCTCCAGCTCGGCGCCGTGCACATGCTCGCCCCCTCGCTCGCCAAGTTTGCTCCTCTCGGTGTCAAGGAATTTGAACTCTTCGACCTGCCCTATATTTTCGACAGTTATGCCGACCTGCATGCCATCACCACCGGTCCGATCGGTAAAAAACTCCTGAACAAGCTTGAGGTAAAGGGCGTTCTTGGTCTGGCTTACTGGGATAACGGCTTCAAAGTGATGAGCGCCAACACGCCCTTGAAGCAGCCGAGCGATTTCAAGGGCTTGAAGATGCGCATCCAGTCCTCGAAGATCCTCGATGCCCAGATGCGCGCGTTAGGTGCTATCCCGCAGGTCATGGCCTTCTCCGAGGTCTATCAGGCGCTGCAGACCGGCGTTGTTGATGGTACCGAGAATCCTCCCTCCAACCTTTACACCCAGAAGATGTATGAAGTGCAGAAGCACGTCACCGTCTCCAACCACGGCTATCTCGGTTATGCGGTCATCGTCAACAAGAAGTTCTGGGACGGCCTGCCGGCCGATATCCGTACGGCTCTTGACAGCGCCATGGTCGATGCCACCAAATTTGCCAACGATATCGCCAAGCAGAAGAACGACGAAGATATGGCTTCGGTCAAGGCTTCCGGGAAATCACAGGTCTATACATTGAGCGCGGCCGAGAAGGCAGAGTGGAAGAAGGTGCTGACCCCGGTGCATGCGCAGATGGCCGACCGCATCGGCGCTGACCTGATTGCAGAAGTACAGAAAGCGACCGGTTTTAACAAGTAAAGAGCATTAATGCCGCTGTATCTCCGTGTACAGCGGCATCTTTTTGTCTATTCTTTGACGCGTTGTGGAGAAAAATAACTCATGATGAAATTTCTTGACCACCTGGAAGAGTGGTTGGTGGCGACGCTGATCGGCGCGGCGACGGTCATTATCTTCCTCTCGGTGGTGCACCGCTACGCCAGCGGCCTCGCCATCCCCGGTGTGCAGGACTGGCTGCTCAGCCTCAATATGAGCTGGACCCAGGAACTCTGCATCTACATGTTCATCTGGATGGCCAAGTTCGGCGCTGCTTATGGCGTGCGCACCGGCATTCATGTCGGCGTCGATGTCTTTATCAACAGCTTGAAGGCTAAGGCCCGCGCCAAGTTCGTCGTCATCGGCCTTTCCGGCGGCGCTCTCTTCACCTTTATCATCGGTTCCCTCGGCGCCATGTTTGTCTGGGAAGTCGGCATGCGCTATGCCGTGGCAACGACCTTCGGTTTTGACTGGCCTGATCTGACCTCCGGCCCGGTCTCCCCGGATCTCGAATGGCCGGTCTGGATCTTCTATTCGGCGATTCCTCTCGGCTCCTATCTTATGTGCTTCCGCTTTTTGCAGGTCATCCGTAATTTCATCCGCACCGGCGAACTGCCGCATCATGACCACGGTCATGTCGACGGCCTTGATGACGAAATCCCCAAGGATGCCACGGAAGCACTGGAAGCGTACGAAGAACACAAATTCGACCATGCAGGCCATCCCGGAGGTAAGTCATGACCGCATTGATCATTTTCGGCCTCCTTGCCCTGCTCATGCTCACCGGCATGCCGATCTCCATCTCCCTCGGCCTGACGGTCCTGACCTTCCTCTTTACCATGACCACCGTACCGATCGAGGCGGTCGCCCTCAAGCTCTTTACCGGGATTGAGAAGTTCGAGATCATGGCGATCCCCTTCTTTATACTCGCCGGCAACTTCCTCACCCACGGCGGCGTTGCCAAGCGG
>PHAV01000011.1:42303-156797 GCA_002841765.1 Deltaproteobacteria bacterium HGW-Deltaproteobacteria-4
ACCTCCGGTGGCCTCGGCATCCTCATCCCGCCGTCGATCGTCATGGTCATCTACGCCGTCTCCACCAACACCTCCATCGGCAAGCTCTTTATCGCCGGCGTCATCCCCGGCCTCCTCCTCGGGCTGCTGCTGCTCACGGTGACCTGGATTGTCGCCAAAAAGCGTAACTATCCGCGGCTGCCGAAAGCGAGCTGGACGATGCGCCTACGTTCGATGCGCGAGTGCATGTGGGGGCTCTTTCTGATCGTCGTCGTTATCGGCGGCATCTATAGCGGCATCTTCACCCCCACCGAAGCGGCGGCAATGAGTGCAGTCTATGCCTTTATCGTTGCCGTCTTTATCTACAAAGATATGAAACTCAAGGACGTGCCGAAGACCCTTCTTGCTTCGGCGAATATGTCGGCGATGATCCTTTACATCATCACCAATGCCGTGCTCTTTTCCTTCCTCCTCACCTCGGAGCAGATCCCCCAGGAGCTGACCTCCTGGATCACCGGTTTGGGCCTCGGCTCCGTCGGCTTTCTGATCATGGTCAACCTCCTCCTTCTTGCCGCCGGCAACTTCATGGAGCCCTCCTCGATCCTCCTCATCACCGCCCCCCTCCTCTTCCCGATGGCGATGCAGCTCGGGATCGACCCGATTCATCTCGGGGTGCTGATGGTGGTAAATATGGAGATCGGCATGATCACCCCGCCGGTCGGACTCAATCTTTATGTCGCCTCGGGGATTTCCCATCTCGGCCTGACCGAGACGACCAAGGCCTGCGCGCCGTGGATTCTGGTGATGATGGCTTTCCTGATGCTGATCACCTATGTCCCGGCGATCTCTCTCTGGCTGCCGAACCTGTTGTTCAAGTAGGTCGATTACCACCCCCGTCCCCTCCTTAGTTAAGGAGGGGACGGGGGTGGTCAAAATAACTAAGTGAGCCCAGATGGCGCTGCCCTTCGTGGAAATTCTTCTGATTGTTCTGCCGGTCTTTGTCGTCATCGGCCTCGGCTGGGTGCTGTTGCGTTTCGGCCTCATCGATAGTGAATTCCTCCGTCAGACCAACCGTCTCGTTTATTACGTCTGTCTCCCCCTCCTCCTCTTCTATAAAATTGCCACCGCGGATTTCAGCAGTAACTTTAATGCGGCCCTGGTAAGTGCTTCAGCTCTGGCGATTGTTGCGGGATTTTTAATCTCGTATGCGTTCGCACGGCTGCGCCATTACCCGCCCGCGGTGACCGGCGCTTTTTCCCAGGGTTCATTTCGCGGCAATATTGCTTATGTCGGCCTAGCGATCGTCCTCAATGCCTATGGCGAAGCAGGGTTGACCAAGGCCAGCATGGTCATGGGCTTTATCGTCCCGGTCCTTAACTGGTTCGCTATCCTTGCCCTGCTGCTGCCGCATCGTGGAACGCAAGGAACTCACCCCAGCGGCGACTGGCGGCGGGCGCTCCTCTTGAATCCTCTCATCCTTGCCTCCCTCGCCGGGTTGGTGTGGAGTTTTCTGCAACTGCCGATGCCGCGCCTGCTGGCCAGCAGCCTCCATCTCGCCAGCAGTATGACCCTCCCCCTCGCCCTCCTTGCCATCGGCGGCAGCTTTACCCCGCAGCGCCTGCGCGGTGACCTGTGGCGGGCTGGGCTCGCCACCGCGATCAAACTGGTCATCGTCCCCCTCTGTGCTGCCGGCCTCCTTTGGTTCTTTGGGCTGCGCGGCATGGACCTCGGTATCGGTGTCCTCCTCGCTGCCACGCCGACGGCGACCGCCACCTACATTATGGCCGACCAGATGGGCGGAGATGCCGAACTCGCCGGCTCGATCATCATGCTCTCGACCCTCGCCGCCGCAGTCACCTACAGCGTCGCCCTCTTCCTCCTCCATTTTCTCGGGGCCTGAGCCTCCCCCGGGGATTTGCTTACTAAAAATAGTATGAAAATTATCCTCTTGCATGCCGGGACCGATCATAATATCTTCTGTTCTGCAGGAAATCACTTAAGTTGGGAGGATCCATGGCAGCAGAGTCCGAGAGCAGTTCGTCTTTTTCACGGCGACTCTTAATCCTCACGATAAGCGTCGGGCTGATCGCCGGCGTCGCCTTTCCACCGATCGCTGCATTCATGGTCGGTCCCAAGGCCTATGGCTGGCCGTTTGTGGTCAGTTGCCTGATCATGGGGCAGACGGTTGGCGCGATCCTTTATCTTGCCATTCGTTCTTCCTTGCGGCGTCAGCTGCGCCAGCATCTCCAGCTTTTGCAGTTAATCTCCGAGGAGACCATCGTTGCCGACGGCAGTACGGAAGAGCTGGAATCCTCCTTGCAAAAAAGTGTCGAGTCGATTCGTGCGCACATTCTTAACCTCATGACCCTTATCGATACCTTCATCCCCCATTATCAGTCGCTGGCAGAGGCGAGCAGTTTCCTTTCTGCGCGCACCCAGCTGGGGATCGGCGCTGCCCACGCAGCCCGGGGGAGCGTCATAACCCTGAATGAAAAACAACGCCAGATCGCTGCCGAGATGGAGCTCCTCCTGCGCCGCAGCCGGGGGGAAGTGATGATCTCCCAGCAACTCTCCGCGGCCTTGCAGGAGATGGCACATGCCATGGATCGTTCGAATGACCGTTTTCTCGAAACGACCGCGACTGTCGATGAGATGACCGGGAGTATTCGTCAGGTTGCCAGCGAATCGGAACAGATTGCCCGTTCAGTCGAAATGAGTGCGCGTGATCTCGGGGGGATCGATGAATCGATGGCACGGATACGTGACGAGGCCGAGAAGGGGGCCCAGGCCGCGCAGTCGCTGCGGGACGATGCCGAAGAGGGATTGATCGTTGTCGATGCCGCGATCAGTGAAATGGACCGGATTGACCGCGAAGGGGAGAAAGCGCGCCTCGCCATGCAGCGTCTGGCAGCTCAGGCGGCGGCGGTCAACAAGATCATCAAGGTGATGAAGGCGCTGGTCTCGGATACCGAGCTTCTGGCTTTCAATGCCGCAATCATCGCCGCCCAGGCTGGAGCCGAAGGGAGGGGCTTTGCAGTGGTCGCGGAAGAGATTGGTGACCTCGCCGGCCGGACGCGCGAGAGCGCCGAGGAGATCAGCGGGATTGTACAGGCGATTGCCGTGGAGAGCGACGAAGTCACCGCCGCCGTCGCTGCCACCGGCGAAAGGATCGGGGCCGGGAAGGCCCAGTCCCGCAGTGCCGGCAACGCCCTGCGCAAGATCGTCGCCAGTTCTGCCGACGCCGCAGCAACGACAGCCGCCATTGTCAAGGTTACCGAAGAACAGCAGCATCGCACCCGCACCCTTATCGCCGGGGCGGCGCAAGGGACGAGTTCAGTGCGGGCGATTGCCCGGGCGATTCAGGAACAGCAGATCGCCATCGAGCGGATTCAGCACGGTGTCATCGATATGAAGGGGGCTTCAGACCTGATGACGCGCGGCATGGAAGAGCAGATCACCGCCAAACAGGCTTTTGACACAGGTCTGGCCGAACGCGGCGAACAATTTACGGCGATCAACTCTGCGGTCGGTTTTCAGCTCGAGGTCAGCGAAAAGGTTCTTGAACACTTTGCCACTTCGGAAGAGCGACTCAAAGGAAATGCCGAGCGCACGGCCATCATTGACCGCGAGATTCAGGCCCTGGAAGAGATTGCCCGGTCGCTGCAGCAGCTAACCGATCGTTATGGCGCGCTGCGGCGGAGGAAGTGAATCCCCTGAGAAATCACCACCCCTACTAGCCCCTCCTTGAAAAAGGAGGGGGACAATAAGCTTTCAACTCCCCTCCTTTTTTAAGGAGGGGTCGGGGGTGGTCCCCTTAACGCCTTAATGCGCCTCCCGCCAGTTCTTCCCGACTCCGATCGCGACCGTCAGCGGTACCGAAAGCGCCATCGCCCCTTCCATCTCCTCCTTGACCAGGCTCTGCATGATCTCCACCTCCGCCAACGGCACATCAAAGACGAGTTCGTCGTGCACCTGCAGCAGCATCTGGCTTGCCAGCCCTTCCTTCCCTAAACGATTAAAGATCTTCACCATCGCCACCTTGATGATGTCGGCGGCTGAGCCCTGAACCGGGTAGTTGACGGCGTTGCGTTCCGCATAAGAACGAATCCCGCCGTTGCTGCTGTGGATATCAGGGACGGCGCAGCGCCGGCCGAGAATGGTGGTGACGTAGAGCTGCTGCCGAGCCTCGGCCTGTTTGGCGGCGATGAAGTCCTTGACCCGGCTGTAGCGGGCAAAGTAGCTGTCGATAAAGTGCTGGGCGGTCTTGCGGTCGACGCCGAGGTCCTTGGCAAGGCTGAAGGCGCCCATGCCGTAAAGGACGGCAAAATTGATGGTCTTGGCCTGGCGGCGCTGCTCGCTGGTCACCAGCTCCGGAAAGATGCCGAAGATTTCACTAGCGGTGCGGCGATGAATATCCTCATCGTGGAGGAAACTCTCCTTGAGGGAGGGCTCGTCGGCGAGATGGGCGAGAACGCGGAGTTCGATCTGCGAATAGTCGGCGCAGAGGAGGAGATTTCCCTGAGCGGGGATAAAGGCTTCACGGATGCGCACGCCGATTTCGCTGCGGATCGGGATATTCTGCAGATTCGGATCGCTGGAGGAGAGGCGGCCGGTGACAGCGATCGCCTGGTTGAAAGAGGTATGAATCCGCCCGGTCTCGGGGTGGATCAGCTTCGGCAGGGCGTCGGTGTAGGTCCCCTTGAGCTTGGCGAGGGTGCGGTAATCGAGGAGGCGGCTGGCAATGAGATGCTCGGCGGCGAGATCGGTGAGAACATCGACGTCGGTCGACCAGCCGCTCTTGGTCTTCTTCCCTTTGGGGAGCTGCAGTTTGTCAAAGAGAATCTCGCCGAGCTGCTTTGGCGAAGCGATATTGAAGGTCGTGCCGGCGAGCTCGTGGATCTCGTGCTCCAGGCGGACGAGTTTCCCTTCGATCTCGCGGGAAAGGCCGGCCAGGAGGTCAGCATCGACGCGGATGCCGGTCCACTCCATCTCGGCAAGGATAACGGACAGGGGCATCTCCACCTGATAAAAAAGTTGCTCCTGACCGCTTTCAGAAAGTCGGGGAGCGAAGTATTCGTAGAGGCGCCAGGTGACATCGGCATCTTCGGCAGCGTAAACCGTGGCCTTCTCGATCTCGACTTCACTGAAACAGACGCGGTTCTTGCCGGTGCCGGTCATCTCGTCGTAAGCGATGGTCTTGTAGTCGAGGAGTTCGGCGGCGAGGGCATCCATGCCGTGCGACTTGGCGGTGGGATTGGTGAGATAAGAAGCGAGCATGGTGTCGAAATTCAGGCCGACGACCAGCACCCCGGCGCGGCGCAGGACGAGGGCATCGAATTTGCCGTTCTGGGCGATCTTGAGGCGGGCAGGATCGGTCAAGAGGGGACGGAGACGATCGAGGACGACGGCTACATCGAGCTGTTCCGGCATGCCGAGGTAATGATGGCGCACCGGAATGTACCAGCCACTCCGGCTGCGGGTAGCAAAAGAGAGGCCGACAAGGTCGGCGCGAGTCGGGTCGAGGCCGGTCGTTTCGGTGTCGAAGGCAAAGGCCGGAGCCGCTTCCAACTCGGCGACGAGTTCATCCAGGTCGGCCAGGGTCAACACGCAGCGGTAGTTGCTGCTGTCGCTCCGTTCGGCACTGGAAAAGGCACTGAGGAGTTTGTGAAATTCCAGTTCCTTGAAGATTTCGGTGAGGGCAGGGCGGTTCGGTTCGCGCGGCGCCAGCGATTCCAGGTCGTAGTTAATCGGCAGATCGTCGATCAGGGTGACCAGCTGACGGCTGAGACGGGCCTGGTCGGCAAAGTTTTCGAGGTTTTCGCGTTGCTTCCCCTTGAGCTGGTCGGTATTGGCGAGGAGATTCTCGACCGTCCCGAACTCCTGAATCAACTTGACGGCGGTCTTTTCGCCGATGCCGGGGACACCAGGGACATTATCGGAGGAATCGCCGGCCAGGGCCTGTACCTCGATGACGCAGGAGGGCGGACCGCCGAACCGTTCGGCGACTTCGTCCATGCCGGTGATCTTCTCCTTCATGGTATCAAGGAGGCGCACCTGCGGGGTGACGGTCTGCATCAGATCCTTGTCGCCGGTGACGATTGTTACTTCCAGTTCGTCGCTGGCAAAGCGTTTCGCCAGGGTGGCAATCAGATCATCCGCTTCAAAACCGACTTCTTCCAGAACCGGCAGATTGAAGGCGGCAACGATCTCCTTGATCCTGGGGATCTGCGGCACGAGATCATCCGGCATCGAGATCCGGTTCGCCTTGTATGCCGGATAAAGCTCTTTGCGGAAGGTCGGACCGCGTGGATCGAAAACGACCGCCAGATAGTCGGGCTGCTCGTCGCGGACGATCTTGAGGAGCATGGTGGTAAAGCCGTAGATGGCGTTGGTCGGAAAGCCCTTGCCGTTGGAGAGGTGGCGGATGGCGTAATAAGCGCGATAGATGTAGCTGGAGCCGTCGATCAGATACAGACGTTTGCTTTGGTCAGACATAAGGAGCCTCGCTGAAATTGAATGGGCGGAGTATTTCACAGGCGGCAGAAAAGGTAAAAAGGTTTTGTCTGGTTGACTCCCTTCCTGTCTGAGGAGGACCCAACTTCGGACTAAAAGGGCTGGGGGTGGTCGGTTTATTTTTTGACGTTTCCGGTAAAGACTGTTATCATTTTTAAAAAAGTGTAATCACTGGAGGCACGTCATGATCAGAACGCAAATCCAATTACCGGAAGAGCAAGTCTCAGCCCTTAAAAATCTTGCCTCGCGGCAACAGACCTCGATGGCCGAGCTGATCCGTCGGGCGATCGATATGTTCACCGCGTCGTCCGATGCTGCGAATCTTCAGGAGCAGCGGCAACGGGCTCTGGCGGCCGCCGGACAGTTTCATTCCGGGCATGGCGATTTGTCCGCCAAGCATGACGACTATCTTGTCGAGGTCTACAAATGAGGAGCATCTTCATCGACACCTCTGCCTTTCTCGCCGTCCTTGACGCCGATGATGACTATCACTCTTCGGCTAAGAGCGCTTGGGGAGAGATACTGGCATCCGCTTCTCTGTTGGTGACCAGTAACTATATTCTGGTTGAAACCTTTGCCCTGGTGCAGAATCGGCTGGGGCTTCAGGCCATCAGAATCTTTCAGGAAGACATCGTACCGCTCCTCTCGATCCGGTGGGTCGATGCACCAATTCATGCCGCTGCGACCAGTGCCTTGCTGGCAGCCAACAGAAAGAAGCTCAGCCTCGTAGACTGTGTTTCGTTCGAAGTTATGCGCCATGCGGCTATAAGGTCTGCCTTTACTTTTGACCGTCATTTCAAAGAGCAGGGCTTTGATTGTGTCCCGAATCTCTGACGCAAAAGTTGACCGGTGTCTTGTTTGAAAAAGAGCAGAGTACAATCTTAAAAATCCAATAAGTTTTCGATAAGTTTTCTTGCAAAACGCTGCGCAAACGAATATAGTCCACGGGATTTTCAATCCTGGAGTGACGGTGGGGAGCGATGAAAATAGTTGATTGTCGTGCCCAAAAATGCCCATATCCTGTCGTCGAAACCCGCAAGCTGCTCCTTGCCGAACCGGGTGTGCCCTTCACCATTCTCGTCGGCGATAGCAGCGGCCGGGAGAACGTGGCGCGGCTCGCCGCCAGTCTGGGCTATGCCGTCCGTCTGGAAGCGTCCGAAGGAGGCTTTGCCCTGGAGCTTCATCCCGGGGAGAAACCGGCCGCAGCGGCAGGATTGGCAGTGCAGGGAAAGACCGTCGCCGTCATCTCCTCCGAGGTCATGGGACGGGGCAGCGACGAGCTGGGACGACTTCTGCTGAAGAACTTCCTCTTCACCCTGACTGAACTGGAGAGCGTCCCGGATGTTCTGTTCTTCGTTAATGCCGGGGTGAAGCTCACCACCGCCGACTCCGAGGCCCTCGAAGCCCTGGACAAACTCGCCTGCATGGGGGCGGACATTGCTTCCTGCGGACTCTGTCTCGACTTCTTTCACCTCAAGGAGAAGCTGGCAGTCGGCCGGGTCACCAACATGCTCGATATTGCCGAGACCATGCAAAAGGCAGGACGGATCATCCCGCTTTGATCCCCTGTCGCAAAATTCCATCGATTCTTGAAAGTTTACGGGAGTAGTTCGTAGCTTGGTGGCGCGCCCGGTCTTCAAAACCGGTGAGGGGCGTATCCCGTCCCTGGTGGGTTCGATTCCCATCTACTCCCGCCATATTTCCCATCCCCTGGCGGCCTGCCCATGAACGACATTAACACGCTTCTGCGCCGACTCCCCGCTGTCGACCGGCTCCTTAACGAGCCGGCTCTGCGCGATCTCGTCAGTCATATCCCGCATCTCCTCCTCGTCGAAGCGGCGCAGCAGACCATCTCCGAAGTGCGCCGGCAGGTCCTCGCCGGAGAATCCCCCGAACTCTCCCCGGCAATTATCGCCGACCGCGCCGCGGTCCTGGCGCAAAGGAAGACCGAGCCCGCCCTGCGGCCGGTCCTCAATGCCACCGGCACCCTGCTGCATACCAACCTCGGCCGGGCTCCCCTCGCCCCGGCAGCGCTGGCGGCGGTCACGGCCGTGGCCCGCGGCTACTCCAATCTCGAATTCGACCTGATCAGCGGCGAACGCGGCCATCGCTTCAGCCACATCGAAGAGTTGCTGATCCGTCTGACCGGCGCCGAGGCGGCGACCGTCGTCAATAATAACGCCGGCGCGGTCCTCCTCGCCCTGACCGCCCTGGCCAAAGGGAAAGAGGCGATCGTTTCGCGCGGCGAGATGATCGAGATCGGCGGCGCCTTCCGCGTCCCCGACGTCATGGCCGCCGGCGGCGTGCTGCTGCGCGAAGTCGGGACCACCAACAAGACCCACCTGCGCGATTATCGCGAAGCCATCAATGCCGACACCGGACTCCTGCTGAAAATCCACACCAGTAACTACCGCATCGTCGGCTTTACCGCCGCTGTCAGTGGTGCAGAGATGGTCGATCTCGGCCGCGAGCACGGTCTGGCGGTGATGGAAGATCTCGGCAGCGGCATGCTCCTCGATCTCTCCCCCTTCGGGCTCCCCCGCGAGCCGACCGTCGCCGAAGCAGTGGCTGCGGGGATTGATGTCGTCACCTTCAGCGGCGACAAGCTCCTCGGCGGCCCCCAGGCCGGCCTTATCGTCGGCCGCCGCGCCGCCATCGAAAAGATCCGCAAACACCCCATGGCCCGCGCCCTGCGCAGCGACAAGCTGACCCTGGCGGCGCTCGAAGCCACGCTGCGACTTTACCTTGATCCGCAGCGGGCTTTGGCGGAGATCCCGGTGCTGCGCATGCTGGCGGTCTCCCCGACCGAACTCAAGAATCGCAGCCGCCGGCTCGCCCGCCGCTTGACCGCCGTTGTGGCAAAGACCGCTCGCATCGAAGTCGTGGCCGAGACCTCGACCGTCGGCGGCGGCGCGCTCCCTTTGACCCAGCTCCCCGGTTTCGCTCTGGCGATTACGCCGCAGAACCTCTCCGTCGATGCTCTGGCCGCCCGCCTGCGCAGCGGTCGGCTGCCGCTGGTTTGTCGCATTCAGGAGGGCCGACTGCTCCTCAATCTCCGTACGGTCGCGCAAAGCGAAGAGAACGATCTGGTGCAGGCCGTGACCGCCGCCCTCTGCGGGGATAAGTGATGAATTCCCCCTCCTTGGCGACATTATGAGCACAACCCCCCGTCACTTTATTATCGGCACCGCCGGCCATGTCGACCACGGCAAGACCGCCCTGATTCAGGCGCTGACCGGCCAGGAGACCGACCGGCTCAAAGAAGAAAAAGAGCGCGGCATCTCCATCGAACTCGGCTTTGCCTCCTTCCGCCTGCCGGGCGGGGACTTAGCCGGTGTTGTCGACGTCCCCGGCCATGAGCGCTTTATTCACAACATGCTCGCCGGCGTCGGCGGTATCGACCTGGTGCTGCTGGTGGTCGACGTCATGGAAGGTTCGATGCCGCAGACCCGCGAGCACCTGCAGATTTTGCAGTTGCTCGATGTGCCGCGCGGCATCATCGTCCTCACGAAATGTGATCTGGCTGACGACGAATGGATCGATCTGGTCGAGGAAGAGATCCGCGAGGAGGTGGCGGAAACTTTTCTCAAGGACGCCCCCTTCTGCCGCGTCTCCTCCCTCAGCGGTGCCGGTATCCCCGAACTGGTGAAGACCATCCGTGAGGAGTTGAAGAGCAGTACCCCCAAGGATGCCGACGGGCCGTTGCGTCTCCCCATCGACCGCCACTTCAGCGTTGCCGGCTTCGGTACGGTTGTCACCGGTACCCTCCTCACCGGCAGGATCAAGGTCGGCGACTCGGTGGAGGTCCTCCCCCCCGGCGAGCGCGTGCGGGTGCGCGAGGTGCAGGTCCACGGCAAGAAGATGGAGGGAGCAGCGGCCGGGCAGCGCGTCGCCCTCAACCTGGTCGGCCTCGATCGTCAGCGGCTGCAGCGCGGCGCCGTCGTCGGCACCCCGGGGATCTTCGAACAGACCGAGCGCCTCGACGTCCGCCTCACCCTCCTCCCTTCGGCGCCCCGGCCCCTCAAGTTTCGCGATCCGATCCATTTTTACCTCGGCACCGCCCGGGTGGTCGGGGTGGTGGCGCTGCTCGACCGCGACCTGCTCGAGCCCGGGGAGAGCGCCATTGTCCAGATCCACCTCGATCGCCCTCTGGTCGCCCACCGCCTCGACCGTTTCATTGTCCGTTCCTATTCGCCGATGACCACCATCGGCGGCGGTGTCGTGATCGACCCGAATCCCGTCAAACATCGCCGCTTCCGCGACGAGGTGATGCTTGCCCTCTCCGAACTCGAATCGGGAGAGAAGTCGTTTCTGCTGCAAAAGCTCCTCGATCAGGGCTGTGCCCGGCTCAAGGATCTCGAACTGATCTCCGGCATGGGACAGGAGCGGATTGTCGGTCATCTGGAGAAACTGGAGAGCGAAGGGAAGGTGGTCCGCCTCGCTGACCAGTGGGCGGTCGTCGAAACGATGCGCACCTGGCGCCTCAAAATGAGCGAGGAGACCGACCGCTTTCACGCTGCCAGTCCGCTCCTCCCCGGCATTCCCCACGCCACGCTGAAGAGCGTTCTGCCGCCGGCCCTGGCAGCGAAGGCCTTTGATCAGTTGCTGGCGGAAGCTCTGGCCGCCGGGGATCTTGTCCAGCAGGGTGAGTTTCTGGCCCGTCCCGGCTTTGCCCCGACCCTTTCGGCTAACGAGCAACGCACGGTCGAGCGGATCGAAGCGGCCTACCGCGAGGAGGGGGCGCAAGCAAAGAACAGGCAGGAGATGCTTGAACGTCTCGGATACGACCCGGCCCAGACAGAACCGCTTCTCACCTACCTCTTCAGTACCGGCCGTCTGGTGCGGCTCAACGACGAGAGTTTTTTCCACATAGACACCTATCAGCAGGCCATGGCCAAGCTCCGCGCCCACTTTGCCGCCCACCAGACCCTGACCCTCGCCGAGTTCCGCGATCAGATCAACAGCGCCCGCAAACAGGTGCAGAGTTTCCTCGAACACTGCGATGCCCTCAAGTACACCATGCGCCGCGGCGATGTCCGGGTCGCATGGAAACTGCCGGAAGGGCAGTGAATAGTGAATAGTGAATAGTGAATAGTGAATAGTGAATAGTGAATAGTGAATAGTGAATAGTGAATAGTGAATAGTGAATAGTGAATAGTGAATAGCCATGAGGCGAGCGAGCGAAGCAAGCGGGCGAAAGCCGCCCTAAGATTTTACTGATTACCATTCACTATTCACCATTCACCAACTCCCCGAAAGGAGGTACCCATGGTCGAAAAACCGATCCGCCTGACCAGCTTCTCCCGCTCCAGTGGTTGAGCTGCCAAACTGGCCCCCGGGCCGCTGGCGCAGGTGCTGCGTCAACTTCCGACATTCGAGGATGAAAACCTCCTCTCCGCTGCTATCCCCTTTGCCGATGCCGGGGTTTACCGCCTCAACAGCGATCTGGCACTGGTGCAGTCTGTCGATTTCTTCACGCCGATCGTCGATGATCCGCTCAGCTACGGCCGTATCGCCGCCGCCAACGCCCTCTCCGACATCTACGCCATGGGCGCCCGGCCGCTGACCGCCCTCTCTCTGGTCGGCTTTCCGGCCTGCCTCGATCGCAGCATCCTTGTTGAGATCCTGCGCGGCGGGGTCGAAAAGGTCAAGGAAGCCGGTGCAGTTATCGTCGGCGGCCACACTGTTGACGACGAAGAGCCCAAAGTCGGACTGGCAGTGACCGGCCTGGTCGATCCGGCGAAGATGGTGAGTACCGTCGGCGCCCGGCCCGGCGATGTTCTGGTCCTGACCAAGCCTCTCGGTACCGGCATCCTCGCCACCGCCCTCAAGGGGGAAGTTCTGGTTGAAGCCGAGATCCGCGCCGCCATCATCGGTATGGAGACTCTGAACCGGGCCGCCTGCGAGGCGATGCTCGAAGTCGGTGTGCACGCCTGCACCGATATCACCGGTTTCAGTTTGATGGGGCATGCCCTCGAACTCGCCGAAGCGAGCGGCGTACTGCTGGAGATCGACGCTGCGGCCCTCCCGGTCTATCCCCGGGTTCGGGAGATGGCGGCGATGGGGCTGGTGCCGGTCGGCAGCTACAACAACCGGGACTATTATCTGTCGCGGGTGCTGGAAGGCCAGAGCCTGCCGGCAGAAGTCCTCGACATCCTCGCTGACCCGCAGACCTCCGGCGGACTGCTGATGGCGGTAGGAGCAGAAGAGCTTGTTGCCCTGCTGGCAGCGCTGACCGCAAGAGGGACGAAAGGCTGGGTGATCGGGCAGGTCCATGCTGCCCCCGGCGGACGTTTGCGAGTAGTGCGGGGGACGGTATAGCAGCGCGCCAACGCTTTAAATTCGCAGATGATTACTTGACAATCAGCGCCGAAAAAGTGTATTTCTTATATGTTTTTCATCCCAATAACCCCGTGAAAGGATTCATCCATGAAGAGCAAGATTTTAGCGCTTTCCTCCACCCTCTGCCTGCTGCTCGTTGCCAGCGGCTGCACAGCGCAGGAACAGAAAAGCAGAGCCACCGAGCTGAAGACTCTGACCGAGCGGGTCAGTTACGGCATCGGTCTTAACATCGGCCGTGATTTCAAGGCTCAGCACATCGAAGTCAATACCGACCTCCTCGCCCAAGGGGTCAGCGACGCCATGGGTGGCGGCAAAGTGTTGATGACTGAGGAAGAAACCCAGAAGACCATGGTGGAGTTTCAAGCCGAGTTGAAGACGGCCCAGGAGAAACGGACGGCTGAATTAACTGCAAAGAATATCAAGGAAAGTGAAGTCTTTCTGGCCGAGAATGGCAAGAAGGAAGGGGTCACTGTCCTGCCGAGCGGCCTGCAGTATAAAGTGATCGAGGCCGGTTCCGGCAAGAACCCGACCAAAGAGAGCACTGTGACCGTCCATTATCGCGGTCGTTTGATCGATGGCACCGAGTTCGACAGCTCCTACAAGCGCGGTGAGCCTGCGACCTTCCCGGTGGCCGGCGTCATCCCCGGCTGGACCGAGGCCCTGCAACTGATGCAGGAAGGGGCCAAGTGGGAACTGGTTATCCCGGCAAATCTCGCTTATGGCGAGCGTGGCGCCGGACAGCTCATCGGTCCTAACGCTGTCCTCCTCTTCGATGTCGAGCTGGTCAACGTCAAATAATCCACCCCCCGGTAAACAAAACCGTCCGGTCGCATGATCGGGCGGTTTTTTAATTGACCCCCGGTTTGACCCTATTTTTGTACAGCAAGACCTTTTCGGCGGGAGAATTCATGAAGAAGATTTCGATTTTGCTCTGCGGCCTGCTCCTTGGCCTCGGTTCCGCTTCCGACAGTCGGGCCGGGGATCTCTTTTACCTGAGTGCCCAGGCCGGCGGCGGTCTGCTGCAAAAGACGCCATGGGGCGGGAGTATAGAGGATACGGATTTCAAGGTCGGCACCCAGGCCGGCGGCGCTCTCGGGTTCACCTTCCCCGAGGGGCGAATCGAAGCGGAAGTCAGTTATCGCCAGAATGATATCGAAGAGATCACCTTTGAGGGGAAGCCCTTCGAACCGGGCGGTAGCATGACGGCTTTGAGCGTGATGCTCAATTCCTACGCCGATTATCCCGTGACTTCCGGTGCGGCCCCTTATTTCATGGTCGGCGCCGGGATGGCCCGGGTGACCTTCGATGAAGAACTCAGTCTCGGCATTTCCTTCTCCGAGACTGAGGATACCGTCTTCGCTTATCAGGGAGGCGTCGGAGTCGGCCTTAACATCACTAAAAACCTTGTCTTTGATCTCGGCTACCGCTACTTCGCCACCCTCAATCCCGAATTTACCAGCGTCGATAAGGTTACGCTGCAGTTTCAGAAGGTAGAACTCAAATACCGGAGTCATGCTGCCACCGCCGGTCTGCGCTACCACTTCTGATCACTCAAAATTACAGTAGGTTGACGCCAATCAGGATAAAAGAAAGCGGGCCCGGGAATATACATTTCCCGGGCCCGCTTTCTTTGTTTTATTTCAGGTTACGGTTTCGTGGTGAATGACCAGACATCGCTAGTATTCGAGTCCCTGCTGTCGTCAGCCACCACTTTCCAGTAATATTTCGTGTTGGCGGTGAGAGGCGTTGTCAGAGTGCCTTCCACACCGATCGGGGAGGTGGAGGAGCCGCCACCTCCCCCTCCGCAGGCGGAAACCAGGGCGCTGGCGAGAATCAGCAGGCTAACCAGCAGTGCCAGTTTTTTACGGTTCCGCTGATTACCGGCAGCGCCGATTCCGAAGAGGGCCAGGGCCGCGGCCCCCAGGCCGGCGTAGAGCGATTTTTGCTCACCGAAGTGGAGTGTCACGAGTGTGCCGGCAGTAAAATCGGGGGATGTCGAGCAGACAATCGAGTAGTTGACAACATCCCCATCCGGATCGGTGACCTCTGTCCAGG
This sequence comes from Deltaproteobacteria bacterium HGW-Deltaproteobacteria-4, assembly GCA_002841765.1. Lineage (NCBI taxonomy): Bacteria > Deltaproteobacteria > Deltaproteobacteria bacterium HGW-Deltaproteobacteria-4. Next base: position 57,193 of record PHAV01000011.1, read on the forward strand.
AGAAAGTGGGGGTGAGGGCGACCCCGATCTGTCCATCAGTCGGAGAGATGAGTGCAGGCTTACCGGGACGTTGGTTGTTGGCGGACAGACCGTAGCCCGCGACGCTGGCAGTGGCGGTGCCGGCCGCCGGGTCGAGATAAGGGATGTCGAAGCTGTCCGAGAATTCTCCGACGGCTGTCGGTGCAAAATTCACTTTGAAGGTACAGGTTGCGCCGGGTGCCAAGATCTGATTGGAGCAGCCATTTTCGCTGAGGGAGAAGGGCGCGGCCAAGGGATTGACAGCGCTGATGGATCCCAGGGCCAGGTCAAGGATACCGCGATTCGTCACCGTCACCGTCTGAAACGAGGTGCTAGTGACGATCAAATCGCTGAAACGCAGGGAGCTTACCACAGACAGGATCCCTTTCGGCACCGGGCCGAGATCAATGCCTTCCAGTCCGCCGAGCGTGCCGCCGCTAAAGGTGTGGAGGTTAATCGTCTTGACGACTTCGTTCAGAGCGGTGTCAATAACCGAGACGGTTTCGCTCAAGCGGTTCGCCGCATAGACGAAGGTGCCGTCACTATTGATTTCGATGCCGCGCGGGTTGTTGCCGACGGCGATGCTGGTCGTGATCTCGTTGGTTGTCAGGTTGATGACCGCCACGGCGTCGATGGCCTGCTCGGGAAGGTAGGCGTTGGTCACATAGGCGGTTAAGCCGTTCGGGTTGATGGTGACCCCCCAGGGAGCGGCGCCGGTCATCATGGCAATAAACGCCACCGAGTTGTCGGCGGTGTTGATCACCGCAACGGAATTGCCGCCGTTGTTAGCCACCAGAAGTTTGGAGCCGTCCGGGGTAATCGCCATCCCCATGGGGTAATCGCCGACAAACACTTCGCTTGCCAGGGTGAAGGTCGTGGCATTGACAATGGAAACAGAGTCAGAGAGATTATTGGAAATGTAGATGCGGGTTCCGGCCGGGTTGGTGATGACAGCAAAAGGCTGGATCGCCTGGGCTGAGGTCTCGATCGTTTTGGTCACACTGTAGTCGCCGGTGTTGATCTCCGACAGGTAGGTTCTGGCGCCGAGGGCGGGGTTGCCGTAGTGGGCCACAAAAGCTTTGCTGCCGTCGGGGCTGACAGCGACCCCCTGGGGTTGACTGCCGACGGGGATGGTAGCCACTACGACATTGCTGACGGCTTCGATCACCGAGACGCTGTCACTGCCGCGATTGGCCACGTAAACTTGGCTGCCGTCCGGGGTAACGGCGACTCCGATGGGTGCATTGCCGACAAGGACTTTGTTGGTTGCGGTGTCGTTAGCCAGATCGATGACCGTCACCCAACCGTCATAACTGTCGGCAATGTATCCGAAAGGAGCTGCCTCGGCAACGGCAGTCAATCCGAGGCAAAGGGCTGCGACGGCAATCCCTGATCTGATTTTTGTCCAGTAACTACATCTCTGCATGCTGCTTCTCCTTCTTTTTTGGGGGGGGTGTGTCTGGAAACCTGGAATGTCGGGTCTGTCCGAAATGTTCTGTCGGGGGAAAACCGCTAACAGGCTGAAAAATAAAAGATAGTTAACTTATCTCTCTTGGCGACAAGTGAAGCAATAAGCAAGCACATTATATGCCTGAATCTGAAACTTATTGATTTAACTGATAAATATTATTTTATATGATTAAAACAATTTATAATGCTTTTTTCAGAGGGGGAAATCAACCATAAAATAGAGGAAGTGTCCGTCAAGGGTGGTTCTGGTGGGGCATTTGCCCCATTTGTTGCGGGTGTCATTGCGGTCAACCGTGAATTTGAAATATTCTTGGCTGCGCCTGCACGATATCATGGACGATTTACAGTTTTTAAGGCAGAATGTCCCGCATTATTGGAGGAGTTAAATTTGCTTGGGCCGGTTTGGGAGGCACGTTGTTGATCATGAAAAAAAAAAAGGTTCAACAAGAGGTTAAACAAGAGGTTAAACAAGAGGTTCGTCAGGAAGTTTCACAAAAGGTTCCGTTCGCGGCCACCTGGCCCGCGCACCTCCTGCTCATACTGGTGCTGGGGATAGCGGTCTATGCCAACACCTTCAAAGTCCCTTTTATCTTTGACGATCTCTCCTCGATTATCGAAAGTCCGATCATCAAGGACTGGCAGCGTTTCCTGTCCGGCGAGGGCTACCGCTATAACCCCCGGCGCTTTGTCAGCCACCTGACCCTGGCCTTGAACTACCGTCTCGGCGGCCTCGACGTCACCGGCTATCATCTCTTCAACCTCGGGGTTCATCTCGGTTGTTCCCTACTGGTTTACGCTCTGGTGCGGCTCACCGCCCGCACCCCGCAGCTGCGCAGCACCCCCCTGGCTGCCCTCGCACCCTGGATCGCACTTTTCGCCGCCCTCCTTTTTGTCGCCCATCCACTCCAGACCCAGGCGGTCACCTACATCGTCCAGCGGATGGCCTCTCTGGCAACCCTGTTTTATCTGCTGACGCTGGTCCTGTATGCCTGGGGAAGATTGAAGAGCGAAGAGCCGACCAATCCCCCCTCCGCCGTCCCATGGCTGCTGCCGGCCCTGCTTTACGCCGGCGCCCTCTTTTCTGCCGTTCTGGCGATGCGGAGTAAGGAGATTGCCTTCACGCTGCCGCTGGTAGTGGCGCTTTACGAATTCAGTTTCTTTCCGGGGGGGCTCAAACGAAAAATCCTCTTCCTTCTCCCTCTCCTCGCCACCCTGATGATTATTCCGGCGGGGTTGATGCGGTCCGGAAAACCGTGGGGCGAACTCCTCTCGGATGTCAGCGCCATGAGCCGCGAGACCGAGCTGATCAGTCGCTCAGATTACCTTTTCACCCAGTTCAGGGTCATCGTCACCTATCTGCGCCTGCTGGTGCTGCCGGTCAATCAGAACCTCGACTACGATTATCCGATCTATAGCAGCTTTCTCCAGCCGCCGGTCTTTCTCTCCTTTCTGCTGCTACTCGCAATTTTTCTTGTCGCCCTTTATCTCTACGGATTCCGGATCCCGCTTTTCGCTTCCCGAGTCCCGAATCCCGAATCCCGGCTTGCAGCCTTCGGCCTGCTCTGGTTCTTCCTCACCCTGTCCGTCGAATCAAGCATCATCCCGATCCGTGACGTGATTTTTGAACACCGGCTGTATCTCCCCTCTGTCGGCTTCTTTGTCGCCGTCGCGGCGCTCGTAGTCGCGATGACGCGGCGCTTTCCTCCCCGGACTGTTATGGCAACCGCTCTCGGGCTGGTTCTGGTTCTCGGTGTCGCCACATTCCAGCGCAACCAGGTATGGGGGAGTGAGGTCACCCTGTGGCAGGATGTTATTGCCAAGTCTCCCGGTAAGTGGCGGGGTTACAACGAGTTAGGTACGGTCTACCTCGATCGGGGACAGACCCAGGCCGCCATCGACCTTTTCCGCCAGAGCCTGCAGCATTCTCCCGACTTTTTCGCCGCGTACAGCAATCTTGGCGGCGCCCTGCTCAAGAGCGGCCGGACTGACGAAGGGATTGTCGCGCTGCAGTCCGCCCTGCGCCTTGATCCCGGCAGTCAGCACACCAGGGTCAATCTCGGTGTCGCCCTCGATGCCCAGGGGCGGTATGACGAGGCGGTGGAGCAATATCAAGGGGTGTTGAAACAGAATCCCAACATGGTCGATGCCCGGGTCAATCTCGGGATGGCCCATTACAAGCTGGGCCGGTTGCCGGAGGCCTTTGAGCAATATCGCCGGGCTCTGGCTCTCGATCCCGACAGTGCCGAGGCCCACGAAAACCTCGGGGTGGCCTTTTACGCCCAGGGCATGTTCGATGAAGCAATCATGGCGGGGAGGAAAGCGATTCAGTTAAATCCGACGCGGGCTTCGACCTATACCAACCTCGGCGGCGCGCTGCATGTATTGGGGCGGATCGACGAGGCAATTGAAAACTACCAGATGACCATTCGACTGGATGACCGCTACGCGCTGGCGCACAACAATCTCGGCATGGCTTATTTGAGCAAGGGCTGGGTCGAACGGGCCATCGTTGAACTGGAGACCGCGGTACGGCTCAACCCTGATGCAGCACTGTTCCGAAAGAATCTCGAGCGCGCTTATCAACGGCAGGCCGGGGGCTCGTAATATGCCGCACTAATTCCGGCCAAAGGGGTCTGTTGCAAGATCAAGAAAAAGAAAGAAGTTCCAAAATAAAGAAGAGCCTCCGGGGTATCAGTCCCGGAGGCTCTTCTTTATTTTTATGTGGATTCTTCCCCCGAAGGGCACCGATGTCTAGTCCTTGTCAAAATGGCGAACCGGATATTTCAGCTTGAGAGCTTGCATCCAGGTATCGAAGAGGGCTTTGCGCCGTTCGTCCTCGATCCTTTTCCGGATATTGTCCTGGACTTCTTCGAAGGCCAATTGCCGAGCCTCTTGCGACTCGGTCAATTTGATAATGGTGTAGCCGTAATCGGTCGAGATCGGACCTTTGACCTCGCCGACCGTCATTTTCAAGAGGTGCTCTTCCAGTTCAGGAATGAGCTGCCCCTGATGCATGTAGCCGATATCACCGCCGACAAAACGGGTCCGGTCATCCGAGTTGTAGTAGGCGAGATTGAAATAGTCCTCACCCTTTTTCGCTTTAGCTGCAACATCCTCGGCTTTCTTTTGCAGTGCCTCTTTCTTTTCAGGCAGAGCCGCCGGATCGACGTTGATCAGAATGAGGCTGGCGCGGAAGCTTTTGGGACGGGTATACATGTTGCGGTTCTCTTCGTAGGCGCTCAGCACCTCCACCGGAGTCACGCGAATCTTTTCCTCCACGGCCTTTTCCTGCGCCTTTTTGGCCAACAACTCGCGTCGCAGTGCCTCCTGGAACTGATCGGGAGATTCGCTTCCCAAAGCCTTTTTAAACTCGTCGTTCGATTTGAATTTGTCCCGAATCGAATGGTATGCCTGGTCGAATTCCTTCTTGTCGATTTTGATCTGTTCGTCCAGAGAGTGCTGGACCATATAAGCGCGCTCGATCAAATTATCCAGTGCCTTTTGCCGGGCAGCCTGCAGCCTTTCTTCACTAAGACTGCCGTGAAAGCCGGCCGACCGGGGCAGGACTTTCTCCGACTCCCGCATCACCTCGGGAGCGGTGATCGGCACCTGTCCCACTTTGGCGACCAGGTCATCCTTTGCCCAGACGCTGCTGCTGAAAGGACCGAAACCGAAACAAAGGAGAGCGATGGAAAGGAAGAGGGTTTTCTGGATGCAGTTCATTTCAAAAACTCCATTGATGGGGGCTTTGGTGAAAAAAATCATCCCTGCCGGGTGTCCGGCAGAAGGTTCGGACCGGGCTATTTATTCAGGAATATTTATATATTATCGGAAATAATGTCAATTAGATTGTACCTGGGGTCAGGCCTGGTCGGAAAAAAAGCCCGGGGAGGATTCTCCCCGGGCCATAACAGTTCAAAAGGATAAGTTCAATCTAGGGTTTAACGATGTCCACCTTGAGGCTGATGGTCTTCACCTGGGTGGTACCGTTGTAGACGCGGACGGTCACCGGGTAACGGTAAGTCGCAACCCCTGCCACATCCACCAGACGGCTGCTGACCGCCTTGAAGGTGTGAGGAACCGTATGGTCGCCAGCACCGAGATCGGTGGTGGTAGCGGTCAGATCACCCCAGGCAGCGGTGATCTTGGTGTGGGTCGGCATCCCGGTCACAGTAAGGTTACCGGTGAAGCCCGCACCCGTCACCCAGCGAACCGGCTGGTTTTCCGGAGCAACATACGGGGGAACGACCTTGACGTAGATGTTTTCGCGAGTCACGCTAGTATCCGTGGTCGCGGTCAGGGTACACAGAAAGGTACCAAGCTGGGTGAAGGTGCGGGTTGCCGTGGCACCACTGGCAATGAGCGCGCCATTGTCACTGCAGTACCAGCTGTAGGTCACAGCACCAAGAGCAGTCGGTTGATTGGCCACGAGGGTGACGGGCTCATCCTTGGTCACCTGGACCGCAGTTTTTACCGTCTTGGCGAAGTCGGGGGAGACAGCAGTTGACCCGCCGACGACAGCAATACTGGCTTGTGGTGCGACAGCCGCACCGATGCTCTCAAGGTAGTGGATGCGCTCTTCGAGAGAGGTGAAGGTGTTGCCTTTAAGGTCCGGGGCAGCAGTGTAGCCGTAGTATTCGGCCCAGGTCGCCCCGTGCTCCGGATGGGGGTAAAGGTATTCGCTGCGGTTGAGGTCGGTGGTGCGGATGTACTCACCATCAGCAGCGGGGGTGAAGGTCTTGGTTGCGCTGTCCCAGGTACCCTTCTCTTCGAATTTGACTTCGAGAACCTTGCCGGTGTTCTTGGCTTTAGCTTCCGCGCCGGTCCGCAGGTCAACAGGTTTGGCGGCGATTTCGATATCGACCGCCGGACGCTGCATCATGTTTTCGTTACCGGTCATGCCCATTTGTGCGAAAGGTGCAGGTACATTCTGCGAGCCGAAGGCCGGAATGGCGGTGCCGGTCATGTCGTAGGGTCCGCTGAAGAAGCCGGTGTTCGGCGCATGACAGTCGGCACAGCCGCCCTTGCCAAGGGCGGTGCCGCTGACGCGAGCAACGCCGTGTTCGATCTGGAAGGGATTGCCACCATAGTAGACGAGCTGGGTGGTAGCCCAAGCATCTCCGTTAGCTACCCGATTTGCTTTGTAAGCGGCGATCTCGTCGGGGTTGGTGAGGATGATGTTGCCGCCGTAAATGCCGACGTAGTCAAAGGCGCCGGAGAAGCTGAAATCCGGATTATAGGCGCTTGCGTAACCATCGGCCGGGAGGCCAAAACCGACAGGGATGGTGGCAAAGGGACCCGGGGCGAAGTGCATCCCCGCCTTCATGTTGCGCGAGATCTGCGGATCCCAGAGGATGCTGATTGGATTTGCAGCTGTTTCGTTATAGGCCTCGGCACCGTCGCCGTTGGCGTCGATGGTGGGGTCGATCGAGGCATCCCAGAGTGCGGCAGTAATCATGTTGACGGGGATAATCTCCCGGCGCCAGGCAGGATTGACGTCGCCGTTGGGCAGTCTCTTCTGCTCGCGTTCGTCCCACATGTACAGGGGCTTCCACTCGGTCGGCGTGAACTGCATGCTGTGATCAGGCATGGGATCGGTGAACATCGACATCATGCCGTACTGGCTTTGAATGCCGATAATCGAGGGGTAGCGGTTCCCCGAGGATGAATCGAGGGCGCGAACTGCCATGTTTGCTTTTTTGACGTGACAGGTCTGACAAGCGATGATGTCGAGATGGTTGCCCAAAAAGGCGGTTTCGGCGCCAGCACCGTTCAGTTGCATCGCTTGCACCTGGTTGCTGATCAAGCCGGCGCGGGTATGCGCTGCCGTCGGGTTTTGTGCTCCGAAGGTCTGGATGGCTACTCCATCGTAGTTTTTGCCGGTGATGTGGCAGTCCTGACAGCGTTTCACCGTCGAGCGGGTGTCGGGAGCGTTGAGCGCGGTCGGCGCACCGTTCTCGATGCCACCCATAAAGGAGAAGCCGCGCCCTGGATCGCACTGGTTCAGATCAGGATTGAGGCTTTCGGTGTTAAAGTGGCAGCCTGCGCAACCGAGGTTGTAGTGGACATCGTCCTGGACGCCATCCCAGTTGTCGCCGCGCTTGAAGAAGTCGGCGCGGGGGAAGGGGATGGTGGCTTTTTTCAGGGCATTCTGGTCCATGTTGCCTTGAGCATCCATGCCGTCATAAAGGAGCGGCCCCATCATGCCGGGGGTGCCGCCGCCGACCGGGGCGCCTGACATAGCAGTGGCCATGATGTCTTTGCTCATATCGAGGGCCATCGGGAAGATGCCGAAGGGGCCGGCAGCCGAAGCACCACTCCCGTACAACCATCCCGCCGCCGGATTGAGATAGACTGCCGGAGAGGTGCCCGTCGGGGGGAGGAAGGGCGAGTTCAGGTCGTAACTCGGCATCATCATGCCGTTGATGGCGCTGGCATTCGGGCTAGCCGGGTTGTAAGACATCGGCGACGCTGCCAAAAACTTGTCGAACATATCCGAGAAGTTGGCCATGGTCGTCGGGATATGGCACTGCCGGCAGTTGGCTTCCGGCGGCTCAGGTTTGATCTTGGCGAGGGTGCTGCCTTTAAGCCAGGCAGTTGTCCCCATCGGACCTGTAACCTGTGTGATCTTGCTTGGATCGTAGGCAAAGGTGAACATGTTCATCAGCCCCGAGCCGAGCGAGGGTGCCGCCACCAGGTAGCCCATCTGGGTGGCCACCGAGCTGATGATATTATTGTACCCTTCCATGTGACAGAAGAGGCAATCCATCTCCCGGACGTTCGGCATCATTGCCTGACCGGCGACGGCCATGCCCCCTTGAACCCAGGGGTTGTCTGCCTGGAACCAGGGCGAGACCGGCCAGCCTTCGGGCATCATCATCGCCGGCATGACGGCGTTGACGGGGTTTCCTTCCGTGTCGTAGCGCACCGGCTTGAAGTCGGTCGTGGCCGGCATTCCCCAGGGGGCCTGCTGCACGAAAGATTCATTAGCGCCGGTAGCGGAATTGAACTTCTCCTCAACAAAGAAGTCGTAGGCATTGTATTGTCCTGTACCTTCGGCGGCGGGGGGCATCATCTGCCGGGCCATGCCGCGCATGGAGAGGCGTGTGCCGGTGCGGTCGAATTCAACCAGACCGCCGCCGATATGACAGCTGGCGCAGTTGGTGGCCATGTCCCAGACCGAGAGGTCGACTGCCGCAAGGAAATCAGCTTCGGTTGCGTAGGTCTCACCATCAAACACAGAGTTGGTACCGTAGTCGTCAAGATTGTCAGTTGCTCTGAAGTCCGCCACCTGGCGGAGAGAGGGTGGTCACCACTTGCCCCACATGCCGGTGGTCTGTGACCAGGGCTTGCCGGGCTGGGGGGCGGTAGCGTTGGTATCGTCGACCCAGGTCTGGGAACCGAGCTCCGAATGGAAAGCTTTGGACGACATATCCATGTAGCTGACCAGTGCGGTGGTGATGGCGTTGCCGTCCGCCGTTTTGATGGCACTACCGTCGGAGGTTTTGGTTAGTCCGCCGTTGTGGCAATCGCCGCAGGTGGCCTTGGGGCTGTAGGGAAAGCCGGCCGGCTGACCCATGGTGTTGTTCTGAACCATGACCGGCATGGCTCCGGCGCCGGTCTCCATGCTTTTCATGCCGAACTGGTAAGCCAGCTCTTCGTAGGTCATCAGCGGAATGTCAGGGTGGGCTGCCAGGGCCACCCCCGCTCCCATGGTCAGAGCCACGGCGGAAACCGCGACCGACCGGAGCCAGTAACTTGTTTTGCGTTCCATTTGTGCTGTCCTTTCGGTGGGAAAAATAGAGTGGGACGCTAAGAAACGTTGGACCGCCATTGATCCTGCCTTCATCCCGGCCTGCCCCTTGGGGGGGAGCAGTCAGGCGCAAACTGGCAGGACCTGAAGCGGTTTTGGAACAGAAGAGCCATTCACATGACCAGCAAATATGATGCCAAAACTCTAATCAGGGGAGGTCTCTGGCGGAGAAATTTTCTACTAAAAACAGGGAGTTGCAAAAAAACAGATCCTAACATGCTGACTTCATGGCGATTGTTCGGATGATTTTATTTCGGGGAACTGGTAGTTGACGCGTCGGCCGCAGGGTCCACCCATTATCAGCTGGGTGGTTCACCTCAGAAAGCGCTGGGCAGAATCGACCAGAGAAGTTTGGCTGTCAGCGATGGATGGTTGGGGGATTTCGCCCTTGCTGGGGCAAATGCCCCAACGCTGCAATCCGGTTCGCTTGTGTGTCAGAAAAAAGGTTGACATGCCGGAGGGTTAGAGTCGAGAATAACGCGTTTCTTTGCCTGTCTTTGTTGCCACACGATCACCCTTGCGGGAGCAACGCGATTATGTTCGATCAAATTGTTAACACTTTGTCCCACGGGATTTACGTCGTTCAGGACGATCGCCTGCTGTATCTGAATCGCCGGTGCGGACATTTTTTCGGTTATCACGACATCGACGGATTGGTCGGGAAACCGTTCTTCTCCGCCGTCTATCCCGATAGCAAGACCTCGGAATTTTTCAAGGCGGTGCATGACAAGCTGCTGATCAACGAAGAGCCGCAGATCTCCTGGGCACAGATGTCGACCCGCACCGACGGGGTGCCGATCTGGTTGGAGATCTTTGCCCGCCGGATCAGCGTCGATGGCCGGCCGGCGATCTTCGGCCTGCTCAACGACCAGACCGAATGCCAATTGATCGCCAACGCCATGCTCATCTCCCAGGAAACCCTGCGCCTGGTCCTCGACGCAATGGAAGACCGGGTCTACGTCGTCACTGACGATTTTCGGATTATCTACGCCAACAGCAAGATGCGCGAAGGGCTCGCCGGAGAGATCGACAGCGGCTTCTGTTACCAGCTTTGTCGCGGTCTCGGCGAACCGTGCCCGGATTGCAGCCGCGAGAAGGTCTTTGAATGTCCCGGACCGGTGCACAAGGAGTATTTCAACGAGCGCGCCCAGGCCTGGTTTTCGGTTATCGAGATGGCGATCCGCATGCCCGGGGTCAATCGCCCGGCCAAGCTGGCGGTGGCGCGCGATATCACCTTCCGCAAAGAAGCGGAAAAAGAGATTCGTGCCCTGTCGCACCGCTTACTCAGTGCCCAGGAGAACGAACGCAAGCACCTGTCCCGCGAGCTGCACGACGATGTCGGACAGCGGCTCAATGCCCTGAAGATCGGCATGGAGACCCTGTGCCAGGATCTCCAAACCGCGGGTACGGATCTGCAGCCGCGCCTCGACAGCCTGACCAATGTGCTGCAGCAAAGCATCGAGGCGGTGCGCGACCTTTCGGCCGGACTGCGCCCGACCACCCTCGAACAGCTCGGTCTGGTCGAGACCATCCGCAGCCATTGCCGCAAGACCGACCAGGTCAACGGCCTGCCCATCGAGTTCCGTACCGCCGGGATGAATAAACTCAAGCTCGACAGTGCGGTCGAAATCATCCTTTTTCGCGTTGTCCAGGAAGCCCTCAACAACATCGTCAAGCATGCCGGGGCGTCGCGGGTCACCATCCGCCTGACCGCCTCTTTTCCGAAAATCTGTCTGCGCATCGAAGATGACGGTCAGGGCTTTGACCTCCTGAAGCGGCGCACTGGCGGGCAGCAGCTGGGGCTGGTGGGGATGGCGGAACGGGCCGAGCAGCTTGGCGGCACCCTCAACATCCGCACCCAGCCCGGCAAGGGGACCTGTCTGCTCTTTGAAGTGCCGCTGGCGTCGGATGTCCGGGACAAGGAGAAATAACCATGCCAGAAAAACGTTTGGTCCTGATCGATGATCATCCCCTGTTTCGTGAAGGGCTGAAGAGCCTCATCGCCCGCAGTACCGAATATGTCGTGGTTGGCGAGGCCGGCAGCTTTGCCGAAGCCCTCAAGCTGCTGGCCGAGGTGCAGCCGAAGATTGTCACTCTCGATATCACCCTGCCCGACGTCAACGGTATCGAGGCGGCCCGGGAGATTCGCCAGAAGTTTCCGGCGATCCGCATCCTGATGGTGAGCATGCATGACAAGGTCGATATCGTGGTCGGTGCTTATCGGGCCGGGGCGCACGGTTTTCTCCTCAAGGACAGCAGTGCCGCCAGTCTGGTCGACGCTCTCGACACGGTTTACCGCGGGGAGTTCTATGTCGACGGCAAGTTGTCAGGGGATGTAATCGCACGGATGATGCTGGAGGAGAATAGTGCCGGCAACTCGCAGGATGACGGCTACAACCTGTTGACGAACCGCGAGCAGCAGATTCTGCGCATGGTGGTCGAAGGGTCGACCAGCACCGAGATCGGCGTTTATCTCGGGTTGAAGGTCAAGACCGTGGAGAATCATCGTGCCAATCTGATGAAAAAACTCGGGGTGCACAGCCGTCTTGATCTGGTGCGGTATGCTGCCCGCATCGGCATCATCGATCTTGATAGCTGGAAGGAATAGTGTTGTCTCTCGCCCGTTCGCTTTGCTCACTCGCCTCAAGGCGCCTACTTCTGGCGAGAGCGCAGAGGACGCGCAGAAAATCTGAAAAAAGCATTGGACGCAGATAAGTTCGGATAAAATCTGATCAATCAATCAAGTCGTTCATTGTGTTGTCCCCCCCTGACCCGCCTGGTGAAATCCTGTCTCAATTTTATCTTTCTTAATCCGCAGTTATCCGATTTTTCAGCGTCTAAATTGCTTTTCTCTGTGCTCTCTGCAGCTCTGCGAGAAACCATAATGAATGTCGCGTTACTGTTCATCAACGCGACAATCAGAAAAACATTTCACACGGATGACACGGATGTAACGGATAAAAGAGAGATCAACCGAAGGAGCTAAAGCTTTGAAGGGTTTTAAATCCGTGAAATCCGTCCCATCAGATTTTATCCGTGTGCAAAATGTTTTTCGCCCCGATCCTTCTCGCCCCGAAAGAATAAAAAAAGGCCCGGGAATAAATTCCCGGGCCATAGCAGTTCAAAAGGATAAGTTCAATCTATTAAGGTGTTACTGGTTTGGCGATATCCACCTTGAGGCTGATGGTCTTCACCTGAGTGGTACCGTTGTAGACGCGGACGGTCACCGGGTAACGGTAAGTCGCAACCCCTGCCACATCCACCAGACGGCTGCTGACCGGATTGAAGGTGTGAGCAACCGTATGGTTGCCAGCACCGACATCGGTGGTGGTAGCGGTCAGATCACCCCAGGCAGCGGTGATCTTGGTGTGGGTCGGCATCCCGGTCACAGTAAGGTTACCGGCGAAGCCTGCACCCGCCACCCAGCGAACCGGTTGGTCTTCCGGAGCAACATACGGGGGAACGACCTTGACGTAGATGTTTTCACGAGTCACGCCAGAAGTCGTGGTCGCGGTCAGGGTACACAGAAAGGTACCAATCTGAGTGAAGGTGCGGGTGGCCGTGGCACCTTCAGCAATGAGCGCGCCATTGTCACTGCAGTACCAGCTGTAGGTTACAGTGCCAGTCGCAACCGGTGTATTGGCCACGAGGGTGACGGGCTCATCCTTGGTCACCTGGACCGCGGTTTTTACCGTCTTGGCGAAGTCGGGGGAGACAGCAGTTGACCCACCGACGACGGAGATGCTGGCTTGTGGTGCGACAGCCGTACCGAGGGCGTTGAGGTAGTTGACCCACTGGGCACGGGTGGTAGCCTGGGTGGCACCAGCGTTGGCAGCGGCGAAGACGGCCGCATAGTTATTGTACGTGCTCGGGGTTCTCGGCTTTGCGATATACTGCGGGAGGCCGAAGTTGATGCCGTCGGCTCCGTCGTCCAGGCGGAATACAGTGTCACCCACCGCCGTAATGGTGATGCCGGTTCCGGCGGTGTTCACGGCGATGGTGAATCCGAAGCCGTTGGCGTTAGTGGCGAAAGCTCCCATGGTCGAGACCACTGCGGCCGGTGTGGACGGGTTGGTGCTGAACCAGAAGGTGCGGGTTACAGCTGTAGAATCGGCCGCCGCCGCCGAAGCTTTGACCTGCAGCTTCAGTACGCTGCCACCGAAGGAGCCCGTGGTGGCAGACGGGAAGGTGATGGCGCCACCGACGATTTCATTCACCCAGGTTTTATCCAGGGCCATGAAGGTGTTTTCCCAGAGGAATTCCGAACGGTCGACGTCATTCCGCATCCCGGTCGAGGAGAGAGGATCGACGGCGATAGAGCGACCGGTAAACTTGTCCTTGACGTTGGGGTGACTGTAGGTCGCCTGGCTGTTGCCGTTAACCTTGGTCATTGGCGACATCTGGGTGGATTTGTTCCAGCCCATTTGGTAGCCGCCGGTCATGTCGTAGGCTTTGTTGTAGAAGCCTTTGTTCTCGCCATGGCAATCGCTACAGCCGCCAGCGCCCCAGGCCTGATAGGACTGGACGACGTTGTGGGCCATTTTGAAGGGCACGGTCATGAAGGAGAGTCTCGGAATGATACCGCTGGCCGGAGCTGCCTGGCCATTGAGGTTGTTGGCTGCAATCGCACTGCCGAAGCGTCCGGTCAACGGGTCTTGGATTTTTGCGAAGAGGGCATCGATCTCTGACTCGGTGACGACGCCATCGGCGAAGAGGGCGTTATCGGCATTCCAGCCGGTGACTTCGGCCATGTGGGTCTGCATGATGCTGTCAGCACCACCTTTACGACCATCGAAGTTGAAATCATAATCTTTGTCGTTCTTGCTGCGGATGAAGAAGGAGGTGTGGAGATTGACCGGGTGGAGTTTGCCGTCGTTCTTCCACATCATCGCAATGCGATCAGTCATGCCGACATCGTTGCTATCGAAGACTAAGCGGTCGTGACTGAAGTTTGTGGTACCGGTTCCACCTAAGACCGCATTGTGCTCGTGGTCGGCAACCCGGCCCTCGTGGTCAACGCCGGTGCCGTCGACGATGAGCCCGCCGGTGGTGGCATTGGTCTTCTTGATGTGGCAGGCTTCACAAGAGATAAAGGGCAGGTGATAGGTCAGCCCTTTGCTGGTGTGTGCCGCTGTCGGATCTTTGGCACCGAAGGTGCTGTAGGTTTTAGCACCGGGGCTGTGGCAGCCGACGCAGTTCTTGAAACCGATGTTGTCAAGCTGCTGTGCCAGGGCTTCAAAGGGCGAGGCGCCGCCTTTGGCGGGATCGCACATGCTGAGCTTGGTTCTATCGGTGCTGGCGGAACTGAAGTCGCCGCTGGTACCGATCGTCCCTACGGACTTGTCCGTGCGCTCGTGACAGCCCATGCAGCCGATGTTGTAGTGCACATCGGTGTTGCTGGTGAAGCCATCGGCGCGCTTCTTCCACTCGACCGCATGGACATCCATATGGCAGCTGCTGCAGTTGGCGGTCGGCGGGGTGGCGCGGAGGTTGCTGACCACAGCGGGGGCGAGCTTGTAGCCGGTGATCGTAACGTTATCTTCCGCCTTCACCGCGACCAGCTTGCTGGCATCGTAGACGACGGAGGTGCCGTAGCCGTCCGTGCCATAGTCAGCGGGCAGGGTGGCGGAGCTGGCGATGCCGGCGCCGATCGCGAGGGTGGCGCCGAACTTGGCTTTACGAATGGCTGCCTTGCGGTCCTCAAACTCGTAGCCGTCAAGATGACACATGAAGCAGTCCATCTCCACGACACCGGTCTGGCGGTAGTCGATATGCTGGGCTTCGTACTTGGTTCCGTCGCCGTCGACATCATACTGGTCGATAAAGTAGTTGAAGGCGGTGACTTTACCGGCCAAAGCGCCACCGGGGACGTCAGCGCTGGTTTCGATGTCGCGCAGGGCAACGCGGCTGCCGGGGAGATACTCCATGGTGCCGCCGCCGACGTGGCACTCGCCGCAATCGAAGGCATTGGCAGCAGCGGTCATGTCGGCCTGCTGCAGCAGTTTGGTTGTCGTGACGAAGTTAAACGGCTCATAAGCGCCGCCGGGGTTGACTGTGCCAGCGGGAGCAGCAGTGGTCGGAGCAGCCATGTAGCCAAACGGTACGGAGATATACTTGGCAATGGTGGCATCATAAGTGGTGGCAGCGCCATCTTGAAAAAGTCTCGCCAACTGGCGAGCGGAAGGTGGTCACCAAGCTCCCATGTGGCCTTGGCCCTGCACCCAGTTCTTCCCTTTCGGGCTCGGGCCGGATTCCCAAGCATTACCATCGGGGTTCATCGGGTTGAAGCCGTACTGGTCGTTGGCGGCCAACTGGGTGTGATAGGAGTGCTTTTCGATATCGTTGTAGGTGAACTTCATTTTGCTGTCGGCGGGTGCGGCTGCATCGCCGTGACAGCCGGCCGTGCCGAAACAGGAATTTTTAAAGCTGAAGGCATTGTCGGTCGTGCCGGCCAGGTCAGTGATGACCTCGTTGTTCCAGTTCTTCAACACGATATTATCGTGTGCAGGGGTGGCGGCGAGGGCCGGTCCTGCCAAGAGCAGCAGACCAGCGCCGAACAGCGCCCCTTTTTTTAGACTTCGAATCATTTCGTTCTCCTTTGGCTGGTTCCGGTCGTCCTGAAGGTCGGCCGATTGAAGGGATGTTGCCGGAATCACGCATTATGCAGCGATGCCGTTGAACCTTCTACCCTGGTTCTTTGTCTCCGGCTCCATTTTGGGGATGCAGTCGGAAGAATCAGGTACTACAGTGAAGAGAATAGCCAGTCCTGCACTTATGCACGGGAGATGCCTGATTTGGCGGTAAGAGGGGGAAGGGTCGTGATGAGGGGAAAGAGAAGATAAAAATCAATAGATTAGAAAGCTATTAAAGATTTTACTGGAGCTATTAGAATTTATTTTACGGTAAAAAGAGGGGAGGACTGGGTGGTTTGCCCCAGTGCTGGGTGATAAAACCCGCAAAATCTCCCCCCTTTAGTAACTTCTTGTTGTCCCGTCGCTGTGACAGGTGCCGACGTAGCAGTTGCGCAGCCCTCGGTCGAAGCGGGCAGCGGGATCGGTTACCACGTCGGTGTCAAAATTGATCAGCCGCTGGTGATTGCTGTCGTTAGTTACATCCTGCCAGGGGATACCGTGCGGATCGTGGCAGACCGAGCAGGAGATCCCCTGCTGCTGGACGTGATTGCTGTGCTGGTCGACAAACCCTGAAATGCTGCTGTTATAGAGATCGAGGGGATCATGGCAGCGGAAACAGAGGGCGAAGTTGTCTTGTACGTAGGGGAGGAGCCCATTCCCGGATTGGTATTCGGCGATCAGCAGGGGGGCGTAATCGGAGCCGTGCGGCCCGTCCGGGCCGCTGAAGCCGGCCCGTTTCCCCTTGTCGCTATTGTGGCAGTCGGTACAAGCGATCACGCTGGCCGAGGTGTAGGGGCTCAGCAGCCCGGGGATGCCGGCATTGCGGGGGGCGAGAACCGGGTGAAAAGAAGGATTCTGGTCGCTGAAGCGCTGCGCCTGGTCGACCTGCTGGATCTGCCGGGCGATGGCGGTGCCCGGATCAAAGGCGTTTTGCGCGTGGCAGCGGAAACAGATTTCGTATTCGTAGGTGGCCACTTCCTGCAGGGCGCCTAAAGCATCGACCCCCTTGACGTCCCGGTTACGGCCGGAAACCATGCCGGCACCCAGCGGCGCGTCGTTGTTGGCGGCATGAGAATTGTGACAATCGCTGCACTCGACATGGGGCGCGGCCGTGGTGGGATCTTCCGACGGCGTATGTACCCCGGTGCTGGTGATGACGCGATGTGCGGAGTTGGCGTTGAGGACCAGTGTTTCAATATCAGCGGCCCCGCCACTTTCCCGGTGGCAGACCAGGCAGGTCTCTTCTTCGCTGCCTTTGGTCAGCCAGGAGCCGCCGGCATGATGCGGGAGATGGCAGTTGGCGCAGGCCGGGACTGCCAGGGCATCAACAGCATGCGTGGCGCTAGCCCAGCCTTCCTTGAGGTGGCAGGTGACACAAAGGCCGGAGGCTTCATTGCTCTTCACCAAAAACTTACCAAAGGAGTTGTTATGCGGATCGTGGCAGGTACGGCATTCGAGATTAACGCCGTGCTCCAGCTTGAACTCGCCCGGCAGCTCGTCAGGGAAGGCGAGTTCTCCGTCATTTTCAGCCAGCGTCGCGGTGTAGGGAAAAGAAATCGGATGGTCGTCGGAGAGGTCGGCACTCAGGTTGGCGCGGTGTCCGGCGGGCAGAGCTCCGAGGTTGGAGATTGGCCCGTTGGCCAGCATCCCCAGGGCGATAGAGCCATCATGGCAGGAGAGACAGAGTCGGGAACCGCCCTGGGGCTGGCCGGGGGCTGCGCCTAACCCCGTCCCCGGCGAGCTGTAGGGGGTATATTTGCTGCCGGTCGGATCGGGGTCGGGGCGGGACCAGAGCGGCACCGGCTGGGAGCTGTGATGGGGGACATGGCAGAAAACACAGACCTGGTCCTGATCGGTGGCTTGACTCACCCCCGGTTCGCCCGGGCCGCTGCTGGAAAGATTGTGCAGCGAGAACAGGATCGTTTCAGCGCGGCCGCAGGGGGCGCCGACGAGCAGGAGTAGCAGGAGTAGCAGGAGTAGCAGGAGGGCGCTCGCGGCGCAGAGAGACCTTTTCATCACTTGTTGTCCCCTTTGGTGCGTGGCGCTTCCAGATATTGAAAGACCTGGATGCGCCGGTTGAAAGCATCGGTCACATAAATCCGGTCCCCGGCATCGATCCAGATTCCGGAGGGCATCCAGAACTCGCCGGGGCCCTGGCCGCTGCGGCCGAAGGAGAGGAGAAATTGTCCGGCAGCATCGTAGATCTGCACCTGATCCTGTTGGGCATCGCAGACGTAGATATGCCCGTCGCTGTCGACCGCCAGCCCCTTGGGCTTGGCCAGGGTGCCGGGGACATCGCCGGCCTGGCCGAAGGCGCTGACCGGCGCGCCTTCCGGTGAAAAGATCTGGATGCGGGCGTTGAGCGCGTCGGTGACCAGGAGCTGCCCTTCATGGTCGACCGCCAGATCGGTGGGGAAGTTCAATTCCCCGACCTTCGCCCCGCGCTTGCCGATGCGGAAAATCTCCACCCCCTGGCTGTTGAAGGCGACGATCTGATGGGCGGCGGTGTCGGTGACATAGATAAGCCGGGTGCGCGGGTTGAAGACGATGCCGGTGGGGCGCAGCAGTCCGGTGGCCCAGGAATTCAGGGTGCCGTCCGCTTGCAGGCGGTAGATCTCGCCGGCGGTGGAGTCGGTGAGGTAGATCTGTCCCTGCGGGTCGCTGGTCAAGCCGAGGGGAGAGAGGAGCATTGGCCCGTTCTGTCGGCCGAGGCGATGGTGTTTCCCGGCTTTGACATCAAAAATTTCCAGCGTCCTGCCGCCGGTGTCGGCGACCAGCAGCCGTCCCTGCGGGTCGGAAAGGATGCCGTAAGGGCGCACCAGCTGTTCTTCCCGGGCACCGAAGGCGAGGTTGCCGAGTCGGCGCCAGAAGCCCGGCTTGATGTCAAGATCGCCGGGGGTGCGGATCTCCTGCAGCCACTGGATGCGAGGCGATTCCGGCGGGGGGGGCCAGAGGAGTTCTGTCCCGGCACCGCCCGGCGGGGTGGGGCCGCGCAGGCAGGAGGTCAGCAGCAGACCGGCAAGCATCCAGAGAAGAACAGTTCGCATCAGAAAAACCTCCGCAAGCGCAGCATCAGGCGTTCGGAGCGGGTATCGCGACCATTCTCATGGCGCCAGTCGACCCCGGACAGGAGCGAGAGCCGGCTTTTGCCATAGACGACCGTATAATCTACTTCCATGCCGAGTTTTTCGCGGCTGCTGTTGCGCCCCTGGGCATTGATATAAAAGGCGCGGCCGCTCAGCGACTGGTTACCGAAGTTCTGGCGGTAGGAGGTCGAGGCATGGAAGCTGTTGTTCTGGTAATCTCCCCGATGACTTCCCGGCACCTCCTGGTACCAGGTGTAGGTATCGTTCAGTTGCACCCCCCATTGCCCCTGCAGAATCTTTTGCGTGTAATTCCAAAGGCCTTCGATGAAGTCGGAAGCGTTGCTCTCGGTTCGCAGTATCCCGTAGGTCAGGCTGAAGCGGTGGGGCCCTTCCTGGCCGCGCAGCCCGGCGCGCAGGGTCCAGTTATCGCTCAGGGTCAGACTGCTGGCCTCCCCGGAGAGACGCTCCTGCCAGGATTTGCTGAACTGGTAAAAGAGCTGGCGGCGATTCCCCTGGAAATTGAGGGAGGCGTTGCTCTTAAAGGTGCGGGTGGCAAAGCGGATCGTCGGGTCGAGGAGGTGCTGATAGTCGATGGAGAGGACCTGCCCCGTCGCGATCATGCTCCCCGGCGGGATAATGATCTCGGTCAGGGTATCGCTGACCAGGAGCTGGTAATCGGCCCCTTCGAGATAAACGGTGCCGGGATCATCGGCACTGTGCACCACTATAGTTTCCGTTAAAATAGCGCTATCGGGGAGGAAATTATCCACGTCCTGCACGACCAGGCTGATCCCGCTAACGCTGCGCAGTCCAGTGGCAAATTGCCGATCGGTGATGCCATAGCTGCCACCAAGGCCCAGGGTCAGCGTGTACTGGCGGCTGAGCTTTTTGAGATAGGATAGATCAAGACCGAGTCGCCAGTCGTCCTGTTGGCCGTCGTTGGTCTCAAGTTTCTGCCCGGTAAGCTGCAGCCGGCTGAACAGGCTTTGAATCAGCCGGTGTTGGATAAAGGCATTGGCGGCATGAGCGGTACTGTCCTGCAGTACGCCGGAGGTGGTGCGTTCGATATTGGTCAAGCTGTAACGCACCCCGCTGGTCAATGCGCGACCGAGGCGCCAATCGAGGTTTTCCGTCCAGGCAAGGCGTTTTTTCTCGGTTTCACTCATTTCGAGTTGGTAAAAGAGATGCGAGTCGAGGGTCGCCGGCCGCAGGAGCGACCCGAACTGCAGCTCGTTGTCGAGGTTGAGATCGGAGGTTCTGGTTGTCAGCGCTTCACTTGCCCCGGAAAAGTCGGTGCTGACCCGGGCAAAACGGACGCTTAGCTCGCTGCGGCTGGGGCCTTGATAATGGCGGGTCAGGATCCGCAGTTGATTCGTCGTGGTGCTGCGGTCGCGGCCGAGACCGTCGGTTTCGGCGGTGGTGAGGAAATAATCGAGGCGGGAAGGCAGAATTTTGTTGCGCACGGCAAGGGAGAGCCCGTAGCGGTCGGTGCGCAGATCGTAGTCAGGGGAATTGAGCTGATCGCGCCGCACGGTTCGGGACGAAGCGTTGAAAGCGCCCCCGACCGGCTTGTGGGATAGGATAATTCCGTTCACCCGGTAGTCGATGAAGCGGCTGTCCTCTTCCTGGCGTCGGCCCGAAGCCTGTTCGGACCACTCCTGCTCGAGGCCGAGACCGAGCTTGAAATCACCCTCCCAGAAGCGCGGCCCGATGATCAGATACTTGCCCTGCAAGGTGAAGCGCTCTTCAAAACGGTGACCAGTTTCGTCGGACGAACTGTTGCGGTCCTTATGGTCATACTCGTAAGTGAGATCGAGCCATTGCTGCAGGGCGCCCAGACGCAGCAGTGCGCCGCGTGCAGCCAGGCAGTCGGCGGCACAAAGGCAAAAAAAAAGGAGAAGCAAGGCAGAGGGGCGGTAAAATCGCAATGCGCTCCTTCTCCTTACTCAAGGAAGTATTCGGTCTGGCCGAAATGGGGGTTATGGCAGTCGCTGCAGTGCATACCCTTTTCCTGCAGCTGCGAGTGCATGCGACCAGCGAGGCGCTTTTCCTGATGACACTTGCTGCACAGGCTGTCCTTGTCCTGCAGGAGAAGGGTCGGGTGGGCGGAGTTGTGAGGGTGATGACAAGCCAGGCAATCGCCGACCGCCACCGGACCATGCACAGCTGACCCCTGGATGAAATCAACGTGACAAAGAAAGCAGAGTTCCCGAGCGGGTAGAAGCAGGCCGCCGGGCTTTTCGAAGGCATGGCAATCGTTACAGCGCTTTTCAGCAAAGGGGAGATGTTGGGAACCTTTGCTTTTGCCTTGGCCGGGGAGGGGGTCGCCGGCGGCATCGCCCGGCGCTGCAATGGCGAGCTGGCTGGCGTAATCCTGACAATATTCCTCGGCCGGCGGGAGGCGGGGGAAGCCGTCAAAGAGGGTGGAGAGCACCCAGTGGCGGCGGCCGGCGTCGCAGCCAAAGAGGAGCGGCAGCAAACAAAGGCAGAGAAGCAGGGCCGCTCGCCGGCCGTTACTGACCCGGCGGGCGGGCTTCTTCATGGGCTGATCTTGGCGGCAGAATCTTTCATCTTGCCGACGCCGTAGACGCCAACCTTGGATTTGACGCTGTACTGGTTGGTCACGAAGATCAACTGCTCCAGCTCAAAATCAGGGGCAGCGAACGGGCGGAAATAGTCGAGGTTGTCACGGGTGATGACGACCGCGGCCGGCAAGGTCATCGAGCCGCCGGGGTGGCCGGGCTCGCCGAAGAAGATGAGGAGTTGACCGTCATTGGTGAAGATCTGGCCGTTGCCATGGCCGGCATCGACCACAACCAGCTTCCCTTCGTCATCGACATCGATGCCGCGGGGCCGGGCAAAGGCGCCCCAGCTTCTGCCCATGCCGCCAAAGGCATGGAGGACATGGCCATCACGGTCGAGGCGCAGCACCCGACCGGTGCCGCCGTTGGTCACATGGATCTCTCCTTTGGTGCTGACCGCCAGGGAAAGGGGCATGGAGATAAAGTCGGTGGCAGAAGTTTCATCTCCTTTCAGGGTGTCGAGGAGCTTGCCGCTGCGCCGGTCGAGTACTTTTACCTCGCTGGCGTCCATGTCGGCAACGTATAGGCGCTCGCCATCCACCGCCATGTCGACCGGTTTCATGGTGATTTGCTGGCGGGGGCCAAAGGCGTTGAGGTAGTTGCCCTGGGGGTCGAAGAGCACCACCTCCTTGCGACCGGTATCGGCGACATACAGGTTGCCTTCAGCGTCGAGAGCCAGATTGGTCGGTTTGGAGAGCTTGCCCCGGCTGAAATTACCCGGCAGCGGCGCCATGCTGCGCTTTTCGAGATCGATGATCCAGACCTTGCCCTTGGGGGTGTCGGAAACATAGATCTTCCCCGGCCCGACTGCCAAACCAAAGGGTTTATCAATGAGCAACTCCTGTTGCTCCCCCGTCGCCAGGGAAATCAGTGAGAATGCGGCCTTGCCCTGGAGATCCTTGGCGTCGCTGAAGCCGGTCAAAAACTGGATACGGGGTTCATCCGGCGGCGGAGGCCAGAAGACTTCGAGCTGCGGCTTGACCGCGGGGGCGCAGGCCGTGAGGAAAAGGAGTAGCAGGAGTGACGGTAATAAGGCCGTGCTTTTTCTTGGAGGAGGGGTGAAGATCATCGGGTTTTCCTTCCTGTCATCGCTGGAGGTCGATTGCCATACATACTGAACCGGGACGATGATAGTCGTTGCCCGTTTTGCCTTGCAAGGGGAAAGAGCGCCGAAATTGTTGTTCTTTTGGCCGGATCCCAACTGTTCATTCCCACAGCGTGGCCCCGTTTTTGGCGTTGTGCCCGGGCGGAGTGCCAGGGCGATGGCGAAGGATCAAGCTGGAGCAGGAACATGCGAAACTTTATATACAATGAAAAGTTAATGGAAATCAAGAATTAATGAGCCTGGCAAACCGAACACTCCCTCCATCCTCGTGAGAAATTCTATAGCGGCGGAGGCGCGTGCATCTGCTTATAGAAAAGCCGCCGGCAATCGCCGGCGGCTTTGGGTCAAGCAATGTCTGAAGCTGAGCTTACTTGTTGTGGCAGGACAGACAGATGTCCGAATCGCCGTAAGCT
This sequence comes from Deltaproteobacteria bacterium HGW-Deltaproteobacteria-4, assembly GCA_002841765.1. Lineage (NCBI taxonomy): Bacteria > Deltaproteobacteria > Deltaproteobacteria bacterium HGW-Deltaproteobacteria-4. Next base: position 80,312 of record PHAV01000011.1, read on the forward strand.
GCGTAAAGCATGTACGGGCCGTCTACGACGTCCTTGTTGTGTACGTCATGACAGGAAGCGCAGGTGACAAACTCGCCGTTATAGAGGAATTTATCGATGGTCATGCCTGCTACTTTCGTGTTGTTTAAGAATTCCTGCGTGGTCGGATCGAACAGGCCGCTACTTAGGGGATTAAGGATATTAGTCTGCTCTGCGGCGAATGCATCAACCATGTTGACGCCGATCGGATGGTCGTTGGTCAGGTCGCCGGCTGCACCGATGGCAGGATCACCATAGCCGTCGCCGGTGAGGAGGGCATTGCCGGCAAAATTGTAGTGGGCATCGACGGCAGTCGAGCCGTCATGACAGGAAAGGCACAGCCAGGAAGAACCGATGCCTGCGTCGCTTAAGCCGCCATCCAGAGTGAAGGAGTCATAGTTGGCGTAGGTGCCGGCATCGACAGTTGCACGCGACCACAGGGGGAGGCCCTGGTCGGCGGCATCGAGATTGGCATGGTGAGGGGTGTGGCAGTAACCGCAGATGCGGGTCTGGTTCAAGCCATTGCTGGCCGCTTCAGCAGCCACGCCGGCAGCGGTGGGATACGTTGCGGGAATGTCGTGTTTGGAGCCTACGACGCCGGCGAACGCGCTGCTGGCGAAGGACAGGATAAGGGCAGTCAAAAGAATTTTTTTCACGGATAGTTCCTCCAGAAGATTTAGTTTCGCATTGTGATGGTACTCGTCTGTTTAAACGTGCGTTGGCTCTTCTCTCCGGATCTTCCTTCCCGGCCCACGGTGCAGACAATAAAGATCAGCACAACCGGTCGGAAAGGGATGCCAGCTTCTCCCCAAAAGAAACCGGCATCGGAACTTTTTTATTGCAACCATGATGCCAGGCTCGGCTGATACAATGGTTGCCATATTAACTCTTTCAAAATCAAGTAGTTGCTGATTGTGCCGTAGAATTGGTCGGGCCTTTACTCTCTTATTGGTTGGGGCATTTGCCCCGACTCATCAATCCAGGTGGGGGATTTGCCATGAATTGCCCAGCCGGGGGCAGGGCCGGTTTTCTGTTTATTTGGCGTAGTCGACCGGCGTTTCCCGGTCGTAGCCGAGCTCGCGGTGGCAGCCGGGGGCGCAGCTGCCGCCACTCGGGGTGCTGGCAAAGCGCACCGGGATTTTCCAGTCGCCGAACTTGCTCCCTTCGAGGCTGATCAGCTTCTCGCCCTCGCTGGCGTGCGCTTCGTGACAGGCGCGGCAGGAACGCCCTTTGCGCGGATCAGCGACATGCAGGTAGTGCAGGTTCTGCTTGCCGTTGCGGAATTTGGTGTAGATGGAGGTTTCCGGATAGCGCAGCAGGTTCTTTTCGTGACACTGCAGGCACAGATCGTAGCTGCCGGATTTGTAAGGGGCGTAAAAGCTGTCCGGATAGGGGCCGTTGAGGAGACGGAAGGAATCGGAGCCGTGCGGTGCATGGCAGGCGTCGCATTGACCTTCCTGGACAGGACCGTGCAGGAACTTCTTTTTTTCCAGATCGGCGGCGATGTTCCGCAATTTTCTGCTGCCGCTTCCCCCCTTGCCGTGGCAGGTCAGGCAGAGGGTCTGCTGGTCAAAGGCCAGAAGCCCGGCTTGATCGGAATAGTGGGAGGAGTGGCAGCCGCCGCAGCTGTTTTTGCCATAAAGGGGGGGGTGTTTGGTCTTGGCCTTCTCCATGGTGCTGCCGATGCGGTCGTGGCACTTGATGCAGACGCCGGGCTGTTCGCTGGCCAAAAGGTTGGGCGCAGGGGAGCCGTGCGGTTGATGGCAGGCGGTGCAGGCTTCTTCGCGCACCGGCGGGTGGGTGACTTTGGCCTGGTCGATGGCGCGAAAATCGACGTGGCAGGAAAGACAGAGCTGGCGTACCGGTTTTTTCAGGAGCTTCTTTTCCGCGGAGCGGTGCGGATCGTGGCAGGCAGTACATTGACCGACCGCCACCGGGCCGTGCAGATAGGCCTGGCGGGCCGGGGCATCGTCGTGGCACTGCCAGCAGAGCTCTGCTCCTTTGGCGGCCAGTTCAAAGTTGGCAACATTTTTGTCCGGATGGGCCCCCGGCAGCGGGCGGTGGCAGGCGTCACATTCCTGGTCGGCAAAGGGCTGGTGCTGGTTCTTCTGAACGTCGAGTTGAGGGTGACAGCCGGCGGTCAGACAATCTGCCGCCCGGCTCAGGGCCGGGGGGGTGGTCAGCAGCGCCAGGAGGAGGAGCGGCAGGAGCAGGGAGGGACGAACGTTCATGAATGTTCTCCAGCTGCGCGGCTCAGCCGCACTGCCGATATCCGGACAAAGATTCGTCCGCTGTGGCACTGCGCGGGTTAATATGTTGGGGCTCGTCTTCGCCGATGCCGAATTTCTTCATCCGGTAGCGCAGGGTGTCGCGGCTCATGTGCAGACAGCGGGCGGCCTTGCTTTGATTCCCCTGGTAGCGCTCCAGCGCCTGGAGGATGAACTCCTTTTCGACTTCTTCGAGACTGATCCCGTCTTGCGGCAAAATGAGCCGCCCGGACTGGGTCTGGCTGACCGCCGCGGTCCTTTCCTCGCACGTCGCCAGCGCGTTCAGGCGGATTTCGCAGGGGAGAAAATTTGCGCTCAGCTGGCGGGAGTTCTCGAGCATCATCGCCCGCTCGACGGCATTGCGCAGCTCGCGCACATTCCCCGGCCAGTCGTAGCGCATCAGATCTTCCAGGGCTTCGGCGGAGATCCCCTCGACATTGCGCCCGTACTCTTCATTGAGGCGGGAGATGAAGTAGTCGACGGTCTTGGGGATATCTTCCTTGTGCTCGCGCAGGGGGGGGAGGGGGAGGCTGATGACGTTCAGGCGGTAAAAGAGGTCGGCCCGGAAGCGGCCGGCCCGGACCATGGCCGGGAGATCCTGGTTGGTCGCGGCGAGGATGCGCACATTGGCCTGGAGATCTTCCTTGCCGCCGAGACGGCTGAAATGTTTGGTTTCGATGACCCGGAGAATCTTCGCCTGCATCGCCAGCGGCATGTCGCCGATCTCGTCGAGGAAGACGGTTCCGCCTTCGGCGAGTTCGAAGATCCCCTTCTGCCGGTTCGAGGCATCGGTATAGGCCCCCTTTTCGTGGCCGAAGAGTTCGTTTTCGAGGAGATTTTCCGGAATGGCGGCGCAGTTGATGCCGAGAAAGGGATCATCGGCGCGGGCACTGTACTGGTGGATGGCGCGCGCCACCAACTCTTTGCCGGTGCCGCTTTCTCCGAGGATGAGGACGGTGCGGCAATCGTTTTTGGCGCAGCCGTGGACCATTTTGACCAGATCGATCATCTTGCGGGAGTTGCCGATCAACTGGTCGCTCTCACTCTTTTTCCGCAATCCCCGGCGCAGACTGTCGACCTGTTTGCGCAAAAGTTTCTTTTCGAAGACCTGATGGACGGTATGCTTCATCGTCTCGAGGTTGAAGGGTTTGCCGATAAAATCCTCGGCCCCGAACTGCAGCGCCTGCACCGCGGTGTCGGCATGGGCATCGGCGGTGATCATGATCACGGTGAGATCTTCGTCTTTTTCGCGGAACTCACGCAGCAGATCAAGGCCGCAACCGTCCGGCAGACGGAGATCGAGGAGGACGAGGTCGGGCCGGAATGCTTTGAATTTGCTCCGGGCCTCGGCTGCAGAACCGGCCCCTTCAACAGTGTAGCCAACCTTGCTCAAAGTGGTGACCAGTGACCAGAGAATGAGCTTTTCATCATCAACAGCGAGAATGCGTTGTTCTATCATCTTGCGCTCCTTGCGCTCTCCAAGGCCGGTGGGACTAAAAGTAATCCCGGATCGATAAAGAAATCCTGCAAATATTAAACCGAACTAGGAATTTTGTCTAAACTATTTATTCTTATATGTCTATAAGTAAAGCTAATGGGCCCCCCTTTGGGTCAATGCTGCCATATGCTTTGGTGTTAGGGAAAAGGGCTCTGCAGCTATCTCTGCCCCTTTGCTGATTTCCTTGACAGTCGGGCAGGTTACGCTTTACATAAAGGTCAAATTCAGGAGCAGGGCAGGAAAGGAAAAAATGACGATGCGCAGTTACGGCAGGATCGGTTTTATCGGCGGCGGCAATATGGCGGAGGCCTTTGTCAAGGGGTTGATCAAGGGGGGGTATCCGGCGGCGGAGATCATTATTTCCGACCCGAGCGAGCCGCGCCGCCGCTTTTTGACGGAACGATACGGTGTTGCCGCCACCGAAGAGAATCTGGAGGTGGTGCGCGGTTGCGATATCATCGTTTTAGCGATCAAGCCGCAGATCGTCGATGCAGTTCTCAGCCCTTTTGCTGCTGAGTTCACAGCGGACAAGCTGTTGATCTCGATCCTCGCCGGAGTGGCGACGTCGACGCTCGAAGGGATTCTCGGCGGCTCGCCGCGGGTGGTGCGCGCCATGCCCAACACGCCGGCCCTGGTCGGGGAAGGGGCGGCCGGCCTGTGCCGCGGCCGTTTTGCCGGCCCGGACGATCTCGCTTATGCCCGGCGTCTCTTTGAAACCTTTGGTATCGTCCGTCTCGTTAGTGAAGAGCAGCTCGATGCGGTGACCGGCCTTTCCGGCTCCGGCCCCGCTTATATCTTTACGGTCATCGAAGCCATGGCTGATGGCGGCGTGCAGGAAGGGCTGCCCCGCGATACCGCCCTGGCTTTGGCGATCCAGACCGTCCTCGGCGCTGCCCACCTCCTTAAAGAGAGTGGCGAACATCCGGCGATGCTGCGCGACAAGGTCTGTTCTCCGGCCGGGACGACAATCGCCGCGGTGCGGGTGCTGGAAGAAAAAGGGCTGCGCGCCACCTTGATGGAGGCGGTCTCCTGCGCCGCCCGCCGTTCCCGTGAGCTGGGGGAGAAGAAGTAGGATCCCGTAGGGGCGACCCGGTGGGTCGCCCTGGGCGAGTCAGTGAGGAATTCATCAAAGAAAAGGCCGCCCGACACTGGAGCGGCCTTTTCTTTGTCATAATTTATGCAGTATTGAATAAGTCTATTCATTTGTGTATAGTCTTTTTGGTCTCCCCATTGCCTCAAGGATTATCCGCATGAATGATACCCAGCCAAGCTGTTCTCTCCCGGCCGGCCCGCTGCGCGACTTGCAGGAGCTGAGCCGCGAACATGACACCATTATCGACTCCTCGTCGGACGGGCTCTTTGTTTGTGATGCGCAGGCCAACGTCATCCGCATGAATCCGGCTTCGGAGCGGATTCACAACGTTGCGGCGCATGAGATCGTCGGCCGTAACATGGTCGATCTCATGCGCGAGGGTTTCATCGACCGCTCCGCTGCTTACGAAGCGCTGCAGAGCAAGAGTGTCGTCAGCCTGTTGCAGAACAAGGACGGCCGCAAGCTCATCTCCATCGCCACGCCGGTCTTTGACGGCTGCGGCGAAGTGATCCGCGTCGTGGTCAGCGAGCGCGACATCACCCGCATCGACGCCCTGCAGCGCCAGCTCGAAGAGCAGGGGGCGATCAAGGATGAATTCCGCCAGCAGATGCTGCAGATGCAGCAGGCGGAGCTGGAGGCGCAGAAAATTATCGCCAAGAGCCCGAGTATGATCAAGGCGCTCAACCAGGCGATAAAGGTGGCGCCGGCCGCTTCTTCCGTCCTTATCCTCGGCGAGTCCGGGGTCGGTAAGGGGCTCTTTGCCGAATTGATCCATAAATATTCCGGGCGCTCCACCCAGCCGCTGATCAAGATCAACTGTGGCGCTATCCCTGAGTCGCTGATCGAATCGGAGCTCTTCGGTTATGAAAAGGGGGCCTTTACCGGCGCCCAGGGGAGTAAGCCGGGACATCTGGAACTCGCTGACGGCGGTATTCTCTTTCTTGATGAAGTCGCCGAGCTGCCGCTGCCGTCGCAGGTGAAGCTGTTGCGTTTTCTCGAAGACGGCCGCATCACCCGCCTCGGCGACACCAGGGGGCGGACGGTGAATGTCCGGATCCTCGCCGCCACCAACCGGGATCTTGATGAAATGGTGAAGCAGGGGCGTTTTCGCCTCGATCTCTTCTACCGCCTCAATGTCATCCCGATTGTCGTACCGGCGGTGCGGGAGCGCAAGGACTGCATCCTGCCGCTGGTGCGGCATTATCTCGACCTCTTCGGCGAGCGCCACGGCATTCACAAACGTTTGACCCGCGCCGCCTCCGACGCGCTTTTGGCATACCCCTATCCGGGAAATGTTCGTGAATTGATGAACATCTGCGAGCGGCTGGTGGTCATGTCCGAGACGGAACTCGTCGATCTCAGCGATCTGCCGAGTACGATTGTCGAGCGGGTCAGTGGCGTCGAGGGTGATCTCCTCGATTGGCCGGAAGGGATGACTCTGGCGCAGATCTTCGACAGTATCGAACGGACCGTGCTGCTGCGCGCCGTGGCCCGTCATGCCAGCCAGGCCGCCCTGGCGGCAGCGCTGGGGGTGAGCCAGCCGACCGTGGCCCGCCGCCTGCAAAAGTACGGGATCAGATTGAGCGGGGTCTGAACTCCCCGACTATTCATTTCTGAATAAAATCGTGACAAGCCCGCCCCTTTCTCTATCTCTCCCTTCGTCCTGCTGTGCCCCTGCCGATTTGTCAGCTTTCTACTGAAAATAAATAATTATAGGAGGTTGTGGACAAATATCCCCTGCCTGCTATGCTTTGTTCTGCGTGCTATCGTCGGTTTTTTTCGGTAGCTGCCGCCCTTGGCGCGCCTGTTGCTATGTCTGTCTTGTATCGACAACAACCAACCTGCGAGGTGTCACGTGTATCTCTTCAATAACGCCACAATCAATATCCCTGTTCCGGTTAATGAACCGCAGTTCGCTTATGCCCCCGGCAGCCCCGAGCGGGTCAAACTCAAGGCGGAACTGGCCCGGCTCAAGTCCCAGCGTATCGAGATCCCGCTGATCATCGGCGGCAAAGAGGTTCGGACCGGCAAGACCATCGAGGTGGTGCAGCCGCACGATCACGGCCATGTCCTGGCGATCTGTCACCTCGCCGGCGCCAAGGAAGTGGAGATGGCGATTGCCGCGGCGATGGCGGCGAAGGCAGCGTGGGCGGAGCTGCGCTGGGAAGAACGCGCCGCGATCTTCCTCAAGGCGGCGGATCTCCTCGCCGGCAAGTACCGCTTCCTGCTCAACGCCGCGACCATGCTTGGCCAGAGCAAAAGCGCTTATCAGGCGGAGATCGATTCGGCCTGCGAACTCATCGACTTCCTCCGCTTCAACGTCTACTTTGCTCAGCAGATTTATCGCGAGCAGCCGATGTACTCTTCGCCGGGGATCTGGAACATGCTCCAGCACCGTCCCCTCGAAGGCTTCGTCTTTGCTGTCGCCCCCTTCAACTTCACCGCCATCGGCGGCAATCTGCCGACCTCCCCGGCGATCATGGGGAATACCGTGGTCTGGAAACCGGCGACAACGGCGGTCTACTCCAACTACTACTTCATGAAGCTTCTCGAAGAGGCCGGCCTCCCTGCCGGGGTGATCAACTTTGTCCCCGGTTCCGGACCGGTCGTCGGCCCCCGCTGCTTTGCCGACCGCGATCTCGGCGGCATCCACTTCACCGGCAGTACCGGCGTCTTCCACGAGATGTGGCGGACGATTGCCGAAAATATTGCCAACTACAAGTCCTATCCGCGCATTGTCGGCGAGACCGGCGGCAAGGATTTCATCATGGTGCACGCCTCGGCGTCGGTCGAGGCGGTGGTCACCGGTCTGGTGCGCGGTTCCTTCGAGTATCAGGGGCAGAAGTGCTCGGCCGCGTCCCGAGCTTATATCCCCCGTTCCCTCTGGCCGGCGGTTCGTGCCCGGCTGGTTGAGGTCGTCTCCTCGATCCGCATGGGTGATGTCTGCGACTTCAGCAACTTCTTTAATGCGGTCATCGACAGGAAAGCCTTTAACAGCATTCGCGCCTACATCGACTTTGCCCGTAGCGCTGCGGATGCCGAGATTCTCATCGGCGGCGGCTGTGACGACAGCAAGGGCTACTTTATCGAGCCGACGGTGATTGTGACCAGCGATCCCCACTTCAAGACGATGGAAGAGGAGATCTTCGGCCCGGTGCTGACCCTTTATGTTTACGAGGATGCGCAGTACGAAGAGACTCTGGAGCTTTGCGACCAGACGTCTCCTTACGCTCTCACCGGCGCGGTCTTTGCCCGGGAGCGGGGAGCGGTCTCGCTGGCGCTGAAGAAGCTGGAGAATGCGGCCGGCAACTTCTACATCAACGACAAGCCGACCGGCGCGGTTGTCGGACAGCAGCCCTTTGGCGGCGCCCGCGCCTCCGGCACCAACGATAAGGCCGGGAGTATTCTCAACCTCTTCCGCTGGACCTCGGCGCGGACGATCAAAGAGAACTTTGCTCCGCCCGAGTCGATCGACTACCCCTTCATGGCCGAACCGTAAGCTGATTTCTCTTTCCCCCTCTTCTCTCTTCTCCCCCTTCTGGGGAAGAGGGGGCTTTTTTGACTCGCACACGAGGTTGTCACCCTATGTCTCTCTTTAATTTTCTCGTCTCCAAGACGATCATGCACGTCCCCGGCCCGATTGTCGGCTTCTTCGCCCGCAGCTACATTGCCGGCGAAGTCCTTAATGATGCCGTCCGCGTCACCCGCGAACTGAACGGCAAGGGGATGATGGCGACCATCGATGTCCTCGGCGAGTTCATCACCCGCAAAGATGAAGCCACCGGCTTCAAGGAGGAGTGTCTCGCCGTGCTTCAGGCGATCAAAACCGAAGGGCTCGACGCCAACCTCTCGATCAAGCCGACGCAGATGGGGCTCCTCCTTGACCAGGAGTTCTGTTTCGCCAATATCCGTGAGATCGTCGCTCGCGCCAAAGAACTGGGCAATTTTGTACGGATCGACATGGAGGATATCCCCACAACCGACGCTACCCTCGACTTTTATCGCCGGCTGCGCGCCGAATTCCCCGGCCATGTCGGGGTTGTCCTTCAGGCCTATCTGCGCCGCACCCCGGCCGATATCGACCAGCTCAGCGACGCGCCGATGAATTTTCGTCTTTGTAAAGGGATCTATCGTGAGCCGCGCACGGCCGCCTACAAGGATCCGGCGACGATCAACCGGAACTACGTCCACTGTCTTGACAAGATCCTTGCCAAAAAGGGGTACGTCGGCATTGCCACGCACGACGAAAAACTCGTCTTTGAGGCGTTGCAGCTGATCGACAAGTACGAACTGCGGCGCGATCAGTACGAATTCCAGATGCTCCTCGGCGTTGATGAAGAGTTGCGCCAGATCATCCTTGATGCCGACCACCGCCTGCGTATCTATGTCCCTTACGGTGCGGCCTGGCTCCCTTACTCGAAGCGCCGGCTGCGCGAGAATCCCGATATCGCCCGGCATGCCCTGCGCCAGATGCTCGGGATGAAGCCGGGTGGTTAACAGTGCTTTTTCAGCGGGCCCAAACTTCACTTTTCTTTGACTGAAAAGTAGGTCATAATTCCCGATGTCCCTGCCCCCGGCATCTGGCCGGGAGGGATCAATCCACTTAAAGAGGAGAAGAGCGCATGAAGAGATGGACTAAGTTGTTGGCGGTTGTGGCCGTCCCCTGTTTCTGTCTGGCCGGAGTTGCCGGCGCCGAAACCCTGAAGGTCGGCGTGCAGGCCCCGATCACCGGCGAGTATGCCAGCGAAGGGCAGGGGATCGATAAAGCGGTGAAACTTTTGGCAGAGCAGTACAATGCCAAGGGGGGCGTCCTCGGCCAGAAGATCGAAGTTATCTCCTGTGACGATGAAGGGACGGCGATGAAGGCGGCGATCTGCGCCAAGGATCTGGTCAACAAGGGGGTCAAGATGGTGATCGGCTCCTACACCTCGACCTGTGCCGAAGCGGCCCAGAAGACCTACTTCGACGCCGGCGTCCTGCAGACCTCCGACGGCACCAGCGATTCTCTGACCAAGAACGGCTACTGGACTTTCTTCCGCAACTCCTTCCCGAACAGCGCTGAAGGATTCTATGTTGCCGACTACATGGTCAAGCACAAGAAATACAAGAATATCGTTGTTATTTCTGACTTTTCCAGCTACGCCACCGGCCTCGCCGATGCGGCGATCACCGCGATCAAGGCGGCCGGCGGCAACGTCGTTGCTTATGAGAAGATCAAGGCGAATGCCCAGAACTTTACCCCGGTCCTGACCAACATCAAGGCGAAGAAACCGGACGCGATCTTCTTTGCCGGCTACTATACCGACGGTGGACTCCTCCGCTCGCAGCAGGTGCAGCTCGGCATCAAGGCCGACTTTATCGGCGGCGATGCCAACGATAACCCCGACTTTGTCAAGCTCGCCGGTCCGGCCGCGGCCGGGGCCTATATCGTCAACGTCCCGACCCCGGAGATGCTCCCTTACCCGGTGGCCAAGGAATATCTTGCTGCTTACAAGGCCAAGTACAACGAGATGCCGCCGAGCATCTGGACCCTGCTCAATGCCGACGGCATGCGTGTCTTTCTCTACGCCATGGAGCAGAACAAAAGCACCGACACCAAGAAGGCCTCCGATTTCCTGCACAACATGAAAACCCCTTATCCCGGTATCACCGGTCCTCTCGCTTTTGCCGCAAACGGCGAGCGCGTCGGCAGCAGCTACATGGCCTTCGAGATCCAGAAGGACGGCAGCTACAAAGTCGCGCACAAGCAGTAATCAGCAGAGATGTTGAACGGATAGCTAAGATGGTATACCTTCAGGAGCCGACTGCGCGTCGGCTCCTGAAGTCTTATCCGGGAAGCTCCGGGTTTAAAATTCTCCCATGGGATTGTGCCGATTATGGAAACTTTTCTCCAACAGCTGGTCAACGGCCTGACGATCGGCAGCATGTATGCGCTGGTGGCCCTTGGTTACACCATGGTCTACGGGGTAATGCGGCTGATCAACTTCGCCCACGGCGATCTCGTCGCTTTCGCCGCCTTTGTCGGTCTGGCCGTTTATAGCAAGATCGTCCATGGCGGGGCTGCCATCACCTGGAGCGGTGTCATCATTGTCTTCGCCGCGACCGTGCTGATCGTCTCGATCGTCGGCGTCACCCTGGAGCGGGTCGCTTATCGTCCTCTGCGCTCGGCGCCGCGTCTCAGTGCGGTGGTTTCGGCCCTCGGTGCCAGCCTGGTGATCCAGAACGGCATCATGCTCCTTTGGGGGCCGCGCCCCTTGATCTTCCCCGGCGACCTCATCCCCGCGATCACCTGGGAGATCGGCGGCGTCATGATCAGCTTTATTCAGGTCCTGATCCTCGGCTTGTCCTGTCTGCTCATGGTCGCCCTGTATCTCTTTGTCGAAAAGACCCGTATCGGTACGGCGATCCGCGCCAGTTCCATCGATCAGGATACTGCCCGGCTGATGGGGATCAATGTCAACAGCATTATCCTCACCATCTTTATAATCGGTTCGGCCCTCGGCGCTATCGGCGGTCTCTTCATCGCGCTGTACTACCGCGGCATCAGCTTCAACATGGGTTGGAACTACGGGCTCAACGCTTTTATCGCCGCGATCATCGGCGGTATCGGCAACATCCCCGGCGCCATGCTCGGCGGGATGCTCCTCGGCCTCTTTAACGCTTTTATTGCCGGCTACGTCTCCAGCACCTGGGCCGATGCCTACACGTTTATTCTGCTGATCGCGATCCTCATCGTCCGTCCCACCGGGATTCTGGGCGAGCGCGTCGCGGAGAAGGTCTGATCCCATGCGTAATCGTATCGGTTATATCGCATTTATTTCCGTGATGCTGTTGCTGCCGGCGCTCCTCGATCCGCGCTGGCTGGCGGTCGGCATTACCTTCCTGATCTTCTCGATCGTCGCGCTCAGCCAGGATATCATCCTCGGCAAGGGGGGGATGTTTCACATGGGGCAGGCCCTCTTCTTCGGCCTCGGCGCTTATACCACGGCGATCATGAACAGCACCTGGAAGATTTCGATCGTCTGGACCCTGCCGATGGCGGTGATCGTGCCGATCATCTTCGGTGTCCTCATCGCCGGACCGATCGTCCATCTGCGCGGCGATTATCTCCTCGTCACCACCATCGGTTTCAACATCGTGCTGGTGCAGACTCTGCAAAATGACATCTTCGGCCTCACCGGCGGTCCGAACGGTATCTTCGGCATCGATAGCCTCAAGCTTTTCGGGATCGATCTCAGCAGCCAGACCGCTATCTACTATCTGGCGCTGCTCACCCTTCTTCTTACTTTCTGGATCATGTACAACCTCGATACCAGCAAGACCGGACGGGCTCTGCATTATCTGCGGGAAGATCAGCTGGCGGCGACGGCGATCGGCATCAATGCCCGTGTCTACAAGATCTTTGCCTTTGCGGTCGGCGCCGGTATCGCCGGTCTCGCCGGTTCGATCTACGCCATCCAGTACGCGGCGGTCAGCCCCGAGGCGTTTAACTTTATGCAGTCGGTCCTCTTCTTCGCCATCGTCATCGTCGGCGGTTCGTCGATCCCCGGCGTGCTCACGGGGGTCTTTCTGATGTTCGTCGTCCCCGAGATCTTCCGCGAGTTTTCGACCTGGCGTTACTTTGTCTTCGGTTTTGCCATGATCATCGCCATGATCCTGCGGCCGCGCGGCATCTTTCCGGCGAAGTTCGGCAAACTCCCCAAGTATCTTTATGAGGAGCGGTCATGAGTGGCAGGCAGCTGATTCTTGAGAATGTCACCAAGCGCTTCGGCGGACTGGTCGCGGTCGACAATGTCAGTATGATTGTCGAGGAGGGGCAGATCTATGGGGTGATCGGCCCGAACGGCGCCGGCAAGACCACGGTCTTCAACAATATCACCGGCATCTACAAACCCGAAGAGGGGCGGATCCTGTGGCGGGGCACCGAGATCACCGGTCTGGCGCCGCACCGCATCGTCGCCCTCGGCATCGTCCGCACCTTCCAGACCATCCGTCTCTTTCCGCAGATGAGCGTCGCCGAAAATATCATGGCCGGCCGCCATATCCGCAGCCGCCAGGGGATGTGGCACGGCATCATCCATACCCCTTTTTCGGCCCGGGACGAAAAGGCCAACTGGCTCAAGACCCGGGAGATCATGGAGTTCTTCAACCTGAGCGCCGAGGCGGCGACCCCGGTCGGCGGTCTCCCCTACGGCGTGCAGCGCAAGGTGGAGATGGCGCGGGCACTGGCGGCGGAACCTCAACTCCTCATTCTTGATGAACCGGCGGCGGGTTTGAATGACAGCGAAACCCTGGAACTGCAGGACACAATCCGGCGCATCCGGACCATGGGGGTGACGATCCTCCTCATCGAGCATGACATGGAGCTGGTGATGGCTCTCACCGATTATATGACGGTCCTCAACTTCGGCGGGAAGATCGCGGAAGGGACCCCGACCGAGATTCAGCGCAATCCCGAGGTGATCGAAGCCTATCTGGGGAGTGAGGACGACGATGAGTGACGTGCTGCTCGAGATCAGAAATCTGGAAATCAATTACGACAGCATCGCCGCCATCAAGGGGATTTCCCTCGACGTACACAAGGGCGAAGTCGTCACTCTGCTCGGCGCCAACGGTGCCGGCAAGACGACGACGATGCGCGCCATCAGCCAACTGGTCAAGGCGAAGGCCGGGGAGATCCTCTTCAAAGGGCATGACCTCAACAACCTGCCGGCGCACAAGATTGTCTCCCTCGGCATCAGCCATTCGCCGGAAGGGCGCAAGGTCTTCGGTATCCTCACTGTCGAGGAGAATCTCCTGCTCGGCGCTTATACACAGAAGCGTGTCGATGCCAAGACCCAGGAATGGATCTACGAACTCTTTCCTCGCTTGAAGGAACGGCGCAAGCAGCTCGCCGGCACCCTTTCCGGCGGTGAACAGCAGATGCTCGCCATCGGCCGGGCGCTGATGAGCAAGCCGGAACTCCTCCTCCTCGACGAGCCGAGTCTCGGCATCGCCCCGATCCTGGTCAAGGCGATCTTCAAGCAGATCCGCGAGATCGCCGATGCCGGCGTCACCGTCCTTCTCGTCGAGCAGAACGCCAAGGCCGCCCTCAAACTCGCCGATCGTGGTTATGTCCTCGAAGTCGGCAAGATCGTCATGAGTGGTCCGGCGGCAGAGTTACTGGCGTCGGAAAAGATTCAGGAAGCGTACCTGGGAAAGCACAAGTAAGGCAGGGAGAAGATCATGGCTATCAAGGATATCCTCGTCCACATCGATGAACGCGAGTGCAGCGCCGCCCGCCTTGACCTCGCAATCCGTCTCGCCCAGGAGCACAATGCCCATCTTGCCGGCATCTTTGTCGAGCATCACTCCTTCTTCCCCTTCTGCGTCTCGACCACGGCCGATGCGCCGCTGGCGGCGCGCGAGCTCTTCGAAGCGGCGACAGCCAACGCCGGTCTCTCGACCGAGTGGATTCACGTCCCGGCCACCTCCGGTCTCGCTATCGCCGAGGCGGTTATCATTCATGCCTATTATCGCGATCTGCTGGTGATCGGTCAGCTTGACTACGAAGATCGCTGTTCCCTTCCCGACGATTTCCCCGACCGGGTGATTCTCGGTTGCGGCCGCCCGGTCCTGGTCGTCCCTTATGTCGGGGATTTTTCCGTTATCGGCCGGCGGATCATGGTCGCCTGGCGCAGCGGCCCGGAGTCGGCGCGCTCGATCAACGATGCCCTGCCTTTACTGCATCGGGCCGAAGCGGTGGCCGCAGTCTCCGCCCCGACGGGGCGCGGTGACGATCACATCCAGCCCCTCAGCGGCAACCTTGCCGAGCACCTGCTGCGGCACGGCATCAACGCCGAGAGTGGAACCCTCTATCCTGACGCTATCGGCGTCGGTGACCAGATTCTCAACTATGCCAGCGATCACGGTGCCGACCTCATCGTTCTCGGTGTCTATTCGCAGAGCCGTCGCGGCGGGCAGCTCTCCCTCGGTGAAGTCGGCCGCCATCTCCTGCGCTGCATGACCGTCCCGACCCTGCTGTCGCACTGAGGTAAAATTTTCCTGCCAAAAGGGGATGGATAGCCCATGAATCACACCACCGCTTCGTCAGCACTGCCGGGGATGAATCCGCGCATCCAGCGCCTGCGCCAGCTCAGTGTCACGACGGAACCGAGCCTCTCTATCGAGCGCGCTCTGCACGAAACCGCTTTCTACCGGGAGAACTATGGCAAGGATTCGATCCCGGTGCTGCGCGCCCGTAATTTTTTTGACCACTGCGAGAAGAAGACCCTTTATCTCGGCGCTGACGAACTGATCGTCGGCGAACGCGGCCCGGCTCCCAAGGCGGTGCCGACCTTCCCTGAGCTGACCTGCCACAGCGTCGAGGACTTCCGCGTCCTCAACAGCCGCGAGCAGCAACGCTACACCATCGCCGAAGCCGATATCGCCACCTATGCACGGGAAGTCATCCCCTACTGGCAGGGACGGACAATCCGCGAACGGATCTTCAGCCATGTGCCGGCGGAGTGGCGCGCTGCTTACGAGGCCGGCCTCTTTACCGAGTTTATGGAGCAGCGGGCGCCGGGGCACACCGCCCTCGACGGCAAGATCTACCGAAAGGGGATGCTCGATTTCAAGGCGGAGATCGCTGCGCAGATTGCCGACCTCGATTACCTGAACGATCCGGAAGCGACCGACCGCTTCGAGGAGCTCAAGGCGATGGAGATCTCCTGCGACGCGGTCATCCTCTTTGCCGGGCGCCACGCCGACCTCGCCGAATCTCTGGCGGCAGAAGAGAAGAACCCGCAACGCGCCGCTGAACTCCGCAAGATTGCCGCAGTCTGTCGCCGCGTCCCGGCGCATGCGCCGCAGACCTTCCACGAAGCGATCCAGATGTACTGGTTCGTCCATCTCGGCACCATCACTGAACTTAATGGCTGGGACGCCATGAATCCCGGTCATTTCGATCAGCACCTCGCCCCCTTCTACCAGCGGGAGATCGCTGCCGGGAGCTTGACTCGCGAAGCCGCCAAAGAGCTCCTGTGCTGCTTCTGGATCAAGGTCAACAACCACCCCGCCCCCCCCAAGGTCGGCATCACCGCCCGCGAAAGCGGCACCTACAACGACTTCACCAACATCAATATCGGCGGCGTCACCGCCGACGGCCGGGACGGGGTCAGCGACGTTTCCTACCTGATGCTCGAAGTCATCGAAGAGCTGCACATCCTTCAGCCGGGGAGTTCCGTCCATATCAGCGCCAGGACTCCCGACCGTTTTCTCCATGCCGCCTGTCGGGTGATCCGCCAGGGGCACGGTTACCCGTCGATCTTTAATCCCGATGTCTACATTGTCGAGCTGCTGCGCCAGGGGAAGGATCTGCGTGATGCGCGCGAAGGGGGGTGCAGCGGCTGCATCGAGGTCGGTGCCTTCGGTAAGGAGGCCTACGTCCTGACCGGCTACCTCAGTGTGCCGAAGATCCTGGAAATTACCCTCAACAACGGTATCGATCCGGTCTCCGGCCAAAGGGCCGGGATCGCCAGCGGTGACCCGCTGACCTTTGCCAGCTACGACGATCTTTACGCTGCTTTCCTGCGTCAACTCCACTTCATCGTCGACACCAAGGTGCGGGTCAGCAACTATATCGACCGCATGTTCGCCAAATATGCCCCGGCCCCCTTCCTCTCGGTCGTCATTGACGACTGCATCCGCAAGGGCAAGGATTACTACGACGGCGGGCCGCGCTACAACACCAACTATATCCAGTGCACCGGCCTCGCGACAATCACCGACAGTCTGGCCGCTCTCAAGAAGCACGTCTTTGAGGCGCAGACCTTCTCCCTGCAGCGTCTGCTTAGTGCCGTGGCCAGCAACTTCGCCAACGAAGAGTTTCTGCGGCAGACGCTGGTCAACAAGACCCCCTGCTTCGGCAACGACGACGATTATGCCGACGCCATCGCCGTGCAGGTCTACAACGATCTTCTCGCTGCCATCGACGGCCAGCCGAACGTCAAGGGGGAGAGTTTTCATCTCAATATGCTTTCGACCACCTGCCACATCTACTTCGGCAAGATGCTGGGGGCCACTCCCAACGGTCGTTTCGCCGGCAAGTCGATTTCGGATGGCACCTCGCCGTCGCACGGCGCCGACACCCACGGCCCGACGGCGGTGATCCGCTCCCTGACCAAGCTCGATCAGACCCTGTCCGGCGGGACTCTCCTCAATCAGCGCTTTTTGCCGGACCTGCTCAAGCGCGACGAAGACATCGTCCGGCTCGGCCAATTGGTGCGCAGCTACTTTACCCTTGGCGGCCACCATATCCAGTTCAACATCGTCGATACCGCTACCCTCAAGGCGGCGCAGGAGACACCGGAAGACTATAAGGATCTGCTGGTACGCATGGCCGGTTACAGTGACTATTTCAACGACATGAACGCCGATCTGCAGCAGGAAGTGATCGAGCGCACTGAAAACGAATCGTTCTGAGGATGGAATCGGGGCTGATCTTCGATATCAAGCGCTACTGTATCAACGACGGTCCGGGGATTCGTGCGACGATCTTCTTCAAAGGCTGCCCGCTCCACTGTCGCTGGTGTCACAACCCCGAGAGCATTGCTCCGCAGATCCAGAAGCTTCATGCCGCTGCCCGGTGCATCAGTTGCGACGTGTGTGTCAAGGGCTGTCCGGGTGGAGCCTGTGTCCTGAGCAGCGGGGGGATAGTCACTGACCCGGCGCTCTGCACCCTCTGCGGTCGCTGCGCCGCGGCCTGCCCGACCCTGGCGACACAGCTGTCGGGGCGGTCCTACCGCGTTGCCGAGCTCCTTGCCCTCCTCGAAAAGGAGCGCCACCTCTTTGACTCTTCCGGCGGCGGCGTCACTTGTTCCGGCGGCGAACCGCTGCTGCAGGCCCCCTTTTTGCGGGGGTTTCTTCGCGCCTGCGGCCGGCAGCAGATTCATCGCGCCGTCGATACCAGCGGCCTCGCCCCCTGGGAGGTCGTCGAAACGATCGCCGCTCACACCGACCTCTTTCTTTACGACCTGAAACTGATCAACTGCGAACGGCACCGCCGCTACACCGGCGTCGACAACACTCTGATCCTTGCCAACCTGCAACAGTTGGCGGTCATCGGCGCAGCAGTGCAGATCCGCCTCCCCCTCATCGGCGGCGTCAATCTTGACGACGACAACATCGAGGCGACCGCGCGTTTTGTCGCCGGACTGGCGGGAGAGAAGAAGGAAGTCAACCTCCTCCCTTTCCACGACGTGGCGCGGGGCAAGGATCTGAAGCTCGGTCAGGAACGCGACCTGACCGGGATGTACACGCCGACGACCGCCGACCTTGAAGGGGTGATCGCTATCTTTGCCGCCCACGGCCTGACCGCAACATTCGGGGGGTAGGAGCAGCGCCCTTGTCGCCGTCGCCCACTTTTTCCTGCAGCGAGTTCTTCTGACATGAACCCCATTGCGCCGGATTTGACCTTCCGCACCATTGCCCGCTTCTGGTATCCGCTCGCCGGCGCCTGGCTGCTGATGGCAGCGGAGGGACCGCTGATCGCGGCGATCATTGCCCGCATGGGCAATCCAGCTATCGATCTCGCCGCCTACGGGATCGCCTACGCGCTGGCTTTGGTCACAGAAGCGCCGATCCTGATGCTGATGAGCGCTTCGACCTCGCTGGTACGCGAAGGGGGGAGCTATCGCCAGTTGCGCAACTTCTCCCTCCTCCTTTGCTTCGGGGTCACTGCCCTGTTGCTGCTGCTGTGTCTCCCCCCGGTCTTCGACCGTCTGGCCCTCGGGCTGATCGGCCTGACTCCGGAGGTAGCGCAGCGGGCGCATGGTGCTCTCCTTCTCCTGCTCCCCTGGCCGGCGGCCATCGGCATGCGGCGTTTCTGGCACGGGATTCTTATTCGCAACGGCCAGACCCGCCGCGTCGTCATCGGTACCGCCCTGCGTTTTGCCAGTATGGCCGGCAGCGCCCTCCTCCTCTTTCACTTTTCGCCTTTTGACGGTGCCCGGATCGGCACTGCCGCTCTCTCCCTCGGGGTCGTGACCGAGGCGCTGGCGATCCGCTGCCTCGCCGCCACGGCGATCTCCAAGGTCTGTGCCTGCAGCGAGCCCCATCCGCACGGCACCATGAACTTTCGGGCCTTGAGTGCTTATTATTTTCCGCTGGCGATGACCCCGGTCCTCGCGCTGAGCGTGCAGCCGCTGATCACCTTCTTCTTGTGCCGCGCGCTCTTTCCCGTCGAGTCGCTGGCAGTGACGCCGGTGGTCAACTCGTTGACCTTTGTCTTTCGGGCTATCGGTCTTTCTTATCAGGAGGTAGCGCTGGCATTGATGGGGGAGCGTTTCAGCAACTACCGCAAGTTGCGGGATTTTGGCTGGATGCTCGGGGTCGGCGCGACCCTGCCCCTGCTGCTCATCGCCTTTACCCCGCTTTCGACCCTGTGGCTGGAAGAGGTCGCCGGTCTGCCGCCGGCTCTGGCTGCCTTTGCCGTGGCGCCTCTCTGTATTCAGGCCATCCTGCCGGCCCTGACGATGATTCAGGCGTTGCAGCGTACCGTCCTCCTGGAAGCGCGGGTGACGACGCCGATCTCGGTGGCAACCGCTCTGGAGGTCGCGGGGATCTTTTCCCTCCTATTCCTCCTGGTGCGCTTCGCCCCTTTCTCCGGGGCTGTCGCCGCCGGCATCGCTTTGGTCTGTGGACGGCTCTTCGGGATCTCCCTGCTGCTCCGGCCGCAGCGGCTTGTTTTGCAAGAACATCAGGGAAGGGTGAAATGATGGATACGAAGAGTGGTAATCGTGCCTGGATGATTCTGGCGGCGGGGGTTTTGTGGGGAACGACCGGCACCGCCCAGGCCCTGGCCCCGGCCGGGGCGCAGCCCCTCACCGTCGGCGCGCTGCGGCTGGCAATCGGCGGGCTCACCCTTTTGGCCCTTGCTCTGGGCCGGCGGGCCTTTGCCGGCAGCGGCAAATGGCCGCTGCGTTCGACCGTGGCGGCGGCGGTCTTTACCGCCCTTTATCAGCTGACCTTCTTTGCCGCGGTTGCCAAGACCGGCGTCGCGGTCGGCACCATTGTCGGCATCGGCAGTGCTCCGGTCGCGGCGGGAATCCTCGGTCGACTGCTGCACAACGAGGTCCTGTCGCGGCGCTGGCTGGTGGCCACGGCTTTGGCGATCGGCGGTTGTACTTTGCTCGCTCTCAGCAGCGGCGGTGAGGTGCAGATCGATCCTCTCGGTATTGCTCTGGCCCTTGGAGCCGGCGCTTCCTACGCAGCGTATACTCTGGCGGTGAAGAATCTCCTCCCCGGTCGCTCGCCGGATGCGGTGATCGCGGTCGTCTTCTGCCTCGGCGCCCTCCTCCTCTCCCCCTTCCTGTTCACCGGTGAACTTGCCTGGCTGCTGCAACCGCGCGGCCTGGCGGTAGCCCTCCACCTCGGTGTCATCGCCACCGCCCTGTCCTACTGGTTCTTTGCCCGCGGCCTGCTGGCGGTGCCGGTCTCGACCGCCGTCACCCTGTCGCTGGCCGAACCCCTGACCGCCGCTCTTCTCGGGGTCACCCTCCTGCACGAAGCGCTGACACCGATCGCTTTGGCCGGGATCGTACTGATCTTCAGCGGCCTCGTCGTTTTGGCGTGGAGCGGGCGCCGTGAAAGAGCGCATGGAACGGCATAAACAGGGATTGCTGCTGGCGCTGGCGAGCGTCCTGATCTGGTCGACGGTGGCGACAGCTTTCAAACTCTCCCTCCGCTACCTGCCGCCGCCGCATCTTCTCCTTTACGCCTCGGTGGTCTCGACGCTCATCCTCGGGGGAATTCTGCTGTTCCAGGGGAAGTTGGCCACCCTGCGTGCCACACCCCTTCGCGAGCTGCGCTTCTCCCTCCTTCTCGGCGGGCTCAACCCCTGCCTTTACTATCTCATCCTTTTTCGCGCCTTTGAACTCCTCCCCGCGCAGGAAGCGCAGCCCCTCAACTATACCTGGGCGATCACTCTCACCCTTTTGTCGATTCCGATCCTCAAGCAGCGGCCGACCGCCGGAGAGCTGGTCGCCATTCTGATCGGCTATGCCGGTGTGGTGGTCATCGCCACCCGTGGCGACCTTGCCGGCCTGCACTTCTCCAGTCCGATCGGCGTCGCCCTCGCCCTTGGCAGCACAGTGATCTGGTCCCTTTACTGGCTCTACAGCGCCCGCGACCAGCGCGATCCGGTGGTGGCGCTCTTTCTCAACTTCCTTTGCGGCAGCGCTCTGGTCCTTTTTTACTGCCTGCTCTTCGCGCCGCTGACGCTGCCGCCCCTCGCCGGTCTCCTCGGCGCTCTCTACATCGGCACCTTTGAGATGGGGATCACCTACGTCCTCTGGCTGGCGGCCCTGCAGCGCGCCCGGAGCGCGGCGCAGATCAGCAACCTCATCTTCCTGTCTCCTTTCCTGTCGCTGCTCTTCATCCATTTCCTCGTCGGCGAGGAGATCTACCCCTCCACTTATGCCGGTCTGGGGCTGATTGTCGCCGGACTGCTGTTGCGCAACTGCCGCTGGCGACGCTGAGCTGGCGTTGCCTTTTTATCGCCTGCGTGCTAAAAAAAATTCATGAAGGCGCAGGAAATTTCATCAGGAAAGGGCAGGGACAATGACAAAAGCAGAGTTGGCGCGTTTTGACGGTCAAGAGGGGCGCAAGGCTTATGTGGCGGTAAACGGGAAGGTTTTTGATGTGACGGCGAGTTCGTACTGGCAAGGAGGCAACCACCAGAATGCGCATCACGCCGGGATGGATTTGAGCGCCGATCTGCTCAAGGCGCCGCACGTCCGTTCGGTGATCGAGCGCTTTCCGGTCGTCGCGGCCCTTGAAGAGATTCCGGTGGTGGAAGAAAAAAAGGGGGGGAGTAAAGCGGGAATCGTTATGGCGATTCTTCTGGCTGTTGGTCTGTTTCTCTGGCTGGTTTTGCGCTGAGTTTAAAACTCCCCGGCTTCTTCGCGGCGGATCAGTTCGGCAAAGGTGTAGTTGCGGAGGATGGAGGAAAAATTGTCCCGGATCTCAGCCCAGACGCCATGTACGGGGCAGGAGGTGTGGCGGGCGCACTCATCTTTATCAATCAGGCACTGGTTGATGTAAAGGGGCCCTTCCTGGGAAGCAATGATATCAAAGAGGGTGATCTCGGACGGGTCTTTGACCAGATAAAAACCGCCGCCAACGCCGCGCTGCGAAGCAACGATGCCGCATTTGATCAGCGGTTGAAGAATTTTGGTTAAAAAGGCCGGGGTCACGTCCTGGGCGGCACAGATATCCTTTTTGTAGACAACCTCTCCCTTGGGTTGCTTGGCCATGTGGAGCACGGCTCGAACTGCGTATTCTGTTGCGCGGGTAATAATCACAAAAACCTCCCAAGATTGATGACCTGAGCGGTATTATTACCTGAGCTGTCAGCATGTTGTCAATGTAAACTTCCGGGTCATACGCAGGAGCAGACCCCGGTCTGCTCCTGCGTCAGGGTCAGGCGGTATGGCGGATATCCTTTCCTTTGACCATGAAGATGACCATCTCCGCGACGTTGGTGGCATGATCGGCAACCCGCTCCAGACATTTGGCCACAGAGTTGACGCGGATGGCGCGGGTGATGGTGGTCGGATCGGCCATCATGTAGGTGAGGAGTTCGCGCTGAATCTGGGAATTGAGCTGGTCGACAAAGGCATCGTCACCGCAGACCTTGAGGGCAAGGTCTGCATCAGCCCGGACAAAGGCATCAAGGGCTTCGCGCACCATCGTCGCTGCGGCCACCGCCATGCGCGGCAGGTCGATATAGGGCTTGAGCGCCGGTTCTTTGTTGAGGTGGAGGGTGTGCTTGCAGATGTTGCGGCATTGATCGCCGATCCGTTCGAGGTCCGTGACGATTTTTAACGCCAGGGTAATAAAGCGCAGATCGCGGGCCGCCGGCTGGCGTCGCGCCAGGACCTGCAGGCATTTGTCGTCGATCTCCACCTCCATGCGATTGATCTGGTGGTCGAAGGCAATCGTTGCCTCGGCCAGGGCGGTATCCCGCTCCACCAGCGATTTCATCGCATCGCTGATCATCAGCTCGACCTTCCCCCCCATCTCCAGCAACTGCTCGCGAATCTCTCTGAGTTCAATATCATATTGTTTGATCGTATGTTCACGTTCCATGGTGGCTCCTTGGTCTGGTAGGACTTATAGGACATATGGGAATGATGATAACCATGGCTGGCATCACCCAAACCGGCCGGTGATGTAATCCTCGGTCTGCTTCTTCTCCGGGTTGGTGAAGATTTTCTTGGTGTCATCGTACTCGATGACCTCGCCGAGGTACAAAAAGGCGGTGTAATCCGAGACCCGCGCCGCCTGCTGCATGTTGTGGGTGACGATCAGGATCGAGACCTTCTCCTTGAGTTCGAGCATCAGCTCTTCGATGCTGGCAGTGGCGATCGGGTCAAGGGCTGAGGTCGGCTCGTCGAAGAGGACCAGCTCCGGTTCGATCGCCAGGGCGCGGGCAATACAAAGACGCTGCTGCTGGCCGCCGGAGAGGTTGAAGGCCGGCTCCTGCAAGCGATCCTTGACCTCGTTCCACAGGGCGGCGTTGATCAACGCCGTCTCCACCTTCTCTTCAAGTTCGGCCTTCTTGTTCATCCCACGCACCCGCAGGCCGTAGGCCGCATTCTCGAAGATCGATTTGGGGAAGGGGTTTGGCTTCTGAAAGACCATGCTGACCCGCATCCGCACCTCGATGGGGTCGACATCCGGCGAAAGGAGGTTGACATCGTCGGGGAAGAGACGAATTTCGCCGCCGTAACGGTTACCGGGATACAGGTCGTGCATGCGGTTGAAGCAGCGCAAAAAGGTCGACTTGCCGCAGCCGGAAGGACCGATCAGGGCGGTAATTTTTTCATTGTAGACCGGAAGAGTGATGTTCTTCAAGGCATGAAACGCGCCGTAATGAAAGTTGAGATCACGCGCTTGCGCTTTGAGTTCCGGGGGAGTTGCTGCGGGTTGAGATGTCATGATTGATCCTTTGTCGTTATTCGGGGGCAGGGCAATTCGTGAATTGCCCCTACAGGAATTACCATTTGATCGACTTGCGGATGCGATAGCGCAGCCAGATGGCGATACCGTTCATCAACAGGGTCATGGCGAGGAGGACGACACCGGCCGCAGCAGCATTAAGCTGAAAGGCTTCTTCCGGTCGTGAGGTCCAGTTGAACATCTGGATCGGCATGACGGTAAAGGGGTCGAGAACCCACTGGAAAGAGATAAAGGGGAATTCAGCGATAAAGGGTGATGTCGGTAGAAAAGCGATAAAGGTCAGGGCGCCGATGGTGATGATCGGGGCGGTCTCGCCAATGGCGCGGGACAGGCCGATGATCACGCCGGTGAGGACACCACCGGAAGAGTAGGGGAGGAGATGATCGGCAATCATCTGCCAGCGCGTCGCTCCCAGAGCGTAGGCGGCTTCGCGGATGCCGCCGGGGATGCCGCGCAGCGCTTCGCGGGTGGCGACGATGATGATCGGTAAGATCAGCAGCGCCAGGGTCAAGCCGGCAGAGAGGATGCTCTGCCCGAAACCGAAGGTCTGCACGAAGAGTCCCAGCGCCAACAGGCCGAAGACGATGGAGGGGATGCCGGCGAGATTCATGACGTTGATCTCAATGATCGCCGTCCAGCGATTCTTCGGCGCGTATTCTTCCAGGTAGATACCGGCGCTGACGCCAAGGGGGATGGCGGCGCAGGCAGTGACAAACATGACGAGGAAGGAGCCGACCCAGGCCGAGAGGATACCGGCCTTCTCGGCAAAACGTGACGGGAAAGAGGTAAAGAAGTCCGGCGTCAGGCGCGGCATACCGTCGATCGCCAGGCGGGTAAAGAGGGCGAGGAGGGTCAGCAGCGCCACCAGCAGGGCGACAAGACCGAGGAGGATAAAGAGCTGTTCGTAAAGGCGCTGTCGCCGGATGATTGTCTGCGTCTCAGGAAGATTCATATTCAGTATTCCTCGCGGAATTTCTGCCGCAGCCAGTATCCGATCACGTTAAAGACCAGGGTGATCAAAAGCAGGGTCAGGCCGGCGGCAAAGATGGTTTTGTAGCCGATGCTGTCGTGCGGCAGGTCACCGAGGGAGACCTGGACGATAAAGGAGCTGATCGTCGCTGCCGGTTGCAGGGGGTTCAGAGTCAGGTTCGGCTGCATGCCGGCGGCAACAGCGACGACCATGGTTTCACCGACGGCGCGGGAACTGCCGAGGGTCAAGGCGGCCGCCAGACCGGAGAAGGCGGCGGGGACGACAACGGTCAGGGCGGTGCGCAGGCGGGTAGCACCCATGGCATATGCCCCTTCGCGCAGCTGCATCGGTACCGCCCGCATGGCATCTTCGCTCACCGAGCTGATGTAGGGGACGATCATGATCCCCATGACCAGACCGGCCGAGAGCATGTTGAAGCCGGGGAGATCTGGATAGATCTTCTGCAGCAGCGGGGTGACGACGATCAGGGCGAAGTAGCCGAAGACCACGGTCGGCACCGCGCCAAGGATCTCCAGGATCGGTTTGATTGTTTCCCGCAGGCGCGGCGAAGCGAACTCGCTGATGTAGATCGCAATGGTCAGACCGAGGGGGACGGCGACCGACAGGGCGACCAGGGTGGTGGTGACGGTGCCGCTAATCAGGGTGATAATACCAAAGTGGGCGTCGTCGAAGAGCGGTGTCCACTGGGTGTCGGTGAGAAAATCAATGAGCGGTACCTCGGCAAAGAAGTTGAGCGATTCTTTGAGAAGAATGAAGATGATGGCAAAAGTGACCGCCACCGACGAACAGGCCGCGGCAAGGAGGCCGGTCTCGATCAGTCGCTCTTTGATTCGGCGTTTTCGGGCACGGGGGTGACTACTTTTCATGGAGATTTCGCTTTCGTCCTGACGCTAGTTGGGAGAAGCGGCAATAGAGCAGGGCGCCTTGGTGGCGCCCTGCTCTATTGCAGGGAATGAATCCGGTCAGGCTCAGGATTACTCTTTACCTTCGCGTTGCAGCAGTTCTTCGACGGAAACCCCCACTTCTGCGACACCGCCAAAGCCGGTACCGACCTTCTTCCTGGCAACGTTCGCTTTGGCCAGAGCGTAGGCCTTTTCCGGCAGCGGCACATATTTGACCAGCGGGATCAGGGCCGGCGCCTGGGCAAGGTAGAAGTCAACAAAGGATTTCACTTCCGGCTTGTCCAGCGAGGCGACGTTGACATAGATGAAGATCGGCCGGGCGTAGGGCTGGTAGGTGCCATCCTTGACGGTGTCGAAACTCGGTGTCACGGCCGGGGCACCGGCTTTTTCGACGATCGGCACCGCTTTGAGTTTCTTGCTGTTCTCGGCGTAGTAGGCAAAGCCGAAGTAACCGAGAGCCCCTTTATCACGGGAGACACCCTGGACCAGGACATTGTCGTCTTCGCTGGCGGTGAAGTCGCCGCGGCTCGATTTCGCTTTGCCGACCGTTGCTTCGGTGAAGTAATCGAAGGTACCGGAGTCGGCGCCGGGGCCGTAAAGTTTCAGCGGCTCTTTCGGCCAGGCCGGATTGACCTGATTCCAGGTGGTGATCGTATTCTGCGCGGCCGGCTCCCAGATCCTCTTGAGTTCATCGACGGTTATGCTCTTGATCCAGTCGTTCTTGGGATTGACGACCACGGTCAGGGCGTCGTAGGCGATCGGCAGCTCGATATACTTGATCCCGGCTTCGCGGCAGGCATCCATCTCTTTTTTCACGATCGGGCGGGAGGCGTCGGCAATGTCGATCTCGCCGCGGCAGAACTTCTTGAAGCCGCCGCCGGTGCCTGAGATGCCGACGGTGACGTTGATCTTCCCTTTGTTGGCGATCTGAAATTCTTCAGCCACGGCTTCGGTCACCGGGTAGACAGTGCTCGACCCGTCGATTTTGACAGTTTTGGTCTCGGCCTGCGCCAGGGTTGCGACCAGGAGCAGACCAAGCAGGGCCGGTAACATCTTCTTTGAGCGTTTCATTTGCGTCTCCTTGGGTGAGGGCATCTTTTCTTTCTCGTCTCTAGGTGAGAAAAGGATAGCCGACAAATGTTGCAGTTGTGTGACAGCTGTACAACTTTTTCGTGAATTTATGGTCTGAAGCTGAAAAAATTTACAGCTCGTCCCGTATCCGCCGCGGCGAGAAACGGACGGCGACGATGCGGATGCAGGCGAGGGAAAGGACGAGGGTAATCACCATGCCGAGGCGGTCCCAATCCATCTCGCGATACCAGAAGGACATCGCTTCGGTGAGGACAACGACGAACACCGTGTCGATGATGTAGGTCACCTTGACCCGTCCTTCCGACAGATAGGCGAGGGCGGTGCGCAGAATTTCGACCAGGGAAAGGACAATGAGCATGTCGATGAGGATGGCCTTGAAGGCGTCGTGCAGTCCGTGCATGAAGATCAGGCGCAGGTCGTACATGGTCCAGGCGGTGCCGGCGAGGACGGCGAGGAAGATGGTGGCGATAAAGAGGGAAAGAAGGGCGCTGGTCTTTATCTCCCCCTCCTTTTTTCAAGGAGGGGGTCGGGGGGTGGTAGTCTTAAACCTCACCACCCCCAGCCCCTCCTTAAGAAAGGAGGGGAGCTAAACCTGGGGAGCTAATCGTGCTGGCAAAGATGCGAAATTTTTGTTAAATTCCCCTCTTCTGATGAAATCTCTTCCGGGGGAAGATATGACCGAAGTACCGACCGACACCGCCGCCGCTGACTTCATCCGCCGCTGGGAAAACTCCGGCGCCGCCGAACGCGCCAACTACCAGCTCTTCCTCTCCGAACTCTGCGATCTTTTGGGCGTTCCGCGCCCCGACCCCACCCGCCCTGATGACCGCGACAACTCCTACGTCTTCGAGCGCTCCGTCACCTTTCGCCACGGCACCGGCCTGACCAGCATCGGCCGCATCGATCTCTACAAGCACGGCTGTTTCGTTTTGGAAGCCAAGCAGGGGAGCGATCGTGCCACTGAATCACAGCCGTTGCTCCTGCGCGAGGAGACCAGCGACTGGCTCTCCGGACGGCGCGGTACGGCGGTGCGCGGCACCAAAGGCTGGGATGTGGCGATGCTCAAGGCCAAGGGACAGGCCGAGCAGTATGCCCGCGCCCTTCCGGTTGCCGAGGGCTGGCCGCCCTTTCTCGTCATCGTCGATGTCGGCCACGCCATCGAGCTTTACAGCGAATTCTCCTGCACCGGCAAATCCTACCTCCCTTTCCCTGATCCGCGCTCGCACCGCATCCTTCTGTCCGATCTCGTCAATTCCGAGATTCGCACCCTGCTGCGCGAGGTCTGGACTAAACCCCACGCCCTCGATCCCGCCAAACGCAGCGCCAAGGCGACGCGCGAAATTGCCGCCAAGCTTGCCCGCCTCGCCAAGTCGCTGGAGGCGTCGGGCTACACGCCGGAGCGGGTCGGCAACTTTCTCAAGCGCTCCCTCTTCACCATGTTTGCCGAGGATGTCGGCCTGATTCCGGCCCGCAGTTTCGCCGCCCTGCTCGAGAGTCTGCGCGGCGATATCGGCAACTTTCCGCCACTGATCGAGTCACTGTGGGCGACGATGCGCGACGGCGGTTTCTCCCCGGTGCTGCGCGAAAAGCTGCTGCGTTTCAACGGCGGCCTCTTTGCCGAGACCGAGGCGCTGCCGATCAGCGAGCTTCAGTTGAACCTCCTCATCGAAGCCGCCAAGGCCGACTGGCGCGATGTCGAGCCGGCGATCTTCGGCACCCTGCTCGAACGCGCCCTCAACCCGACCGAACGCCACCATCTTGGCGCCCACTACACGCCGCGCGAATACGTCGAGCGCTTGGTGTTGCCGACGGTGGTCGAACCGCTGCGTGCCGATTGGGATGCGGTGCTGGCTGCGGGGGTGACGCTGGCCGGGCAAGGAGACAGTAGCGGCGCCATCGCTCTGGTCAAGGAGTTTCACCACAAGCTCTGTTCGCTGCGGATTCTCGATCCCGCCTGCGGCAGCGGCAACTTTTTGTATGTCACCTTTGAACATCTCAAGCGTCTGGAGGGGGAAGTTCTCAATGCCCTCGAAGGCTTCGGCGAGGACCAGACAACGCTGGAGCTCGCCGGCCTCACTGTCGACCCGCACCAGCTCCTCGGCATCGAGGTCAATCCCCGCGCTGCCGCCATCACCGACATGGTGCTGTGGATCGGCTATCTGCAGTGGCATTTCCGCACCCGTGGCCATGTGCTGCCGCCCGAGCCGGTGATCAAGAAGTTCCACAATGTCGAGTGCCGCGACGCGGTGCTGGCTTATGACGGGGTGGAGCCGGTGGTCGATGGAAATGGGCAGGTGGTGACGCGTTGGGATGGGCGGACGACGAAGACGCATCCGGTGACGGGGGAGCAGGTGCCGGATGAGAGCGCGCAGGAGCCGGTATTGCGTTATTTGAATCCGCGTCAGGCGGAATGGCCGGCGGCGGATTTCATTGTCGGCAACCCGCCGTTTATTGGGGCGTCTCCCATGCGGCAGGCACTTGGCGATGGCTACGTCGAAGCTTTGAGAAGCGTCTGGAAGGAAGTGCCGGATACTTCCGACTTCGTCATGTACTGGTGGCACAAAGCGGCCGAACTGACGCGGCTTGGCAAAGTGCGTCGCTTCGGTTTCATCACTACCAACAGCCTGTCGCAGACCTTCAACCGCAAGATTGTGCAGCAGCAGCTGGACGCCAAACCGGCTCTTTCGTTGGCTTTTGCTATCCCGGATCATCCCTGGGTCGATGCGGCAGATGGCGCGGCAGTGCGGATTGCCATGACTGTCGGGCGAGCGGCGCAAGCGGATGGCAAAGGGGAACTGGTCACGGTCGTTCAGGAGCTGGAAGGTGCTGGAGAAGGGGTCTTTGTCGAACTCTCCACCAGCGGGGAATTCTGCACGCAGATTTGACAGCGGGGGCGAATGTTGTTGGCGCCGGGCCGCTTCAAGCAAACGAAGGCTTGGCAAACCGGGGCGTTCAGCTCTTTGGAGCCGGCTTTATTGTGACTCCCGAAGAAGCGAAGAAACTCGGCCTTGGCCGCATTCCCGGCCTGGAAGCGCACATTCGACCATATCTGAACGGTCGCGATCTGACCGCCACTTCGCGCGGCGTAATGGTCATCGACCTTTTCGGCCTGACCGATAGTGAAGTCCGCAACCATTTCCCAGAGGTCTACCAAGTGCTCCTGGAGCGCGTAAAACCGGAGAGGGACCAGAACAACCGGGCCAGCTACCGTGACAACTGGTGGTTCTTTGGTGAGCCGCGCAAGGTTATGAGAAAGGCTCTGGCGGGTCTGTCTCGTTACATTGCTACGGTGGAAACCGCCAAACATCGGCCGTTTGTCTTTCTCGACCAGAGTATTCTCCCCGACAACATGCTGATCGCTATTGCCAGCGACGACGCCTTCCATCTCGGCGTCCTTTCCAGCCGCATCCACGTCGTTTGGGCATTGGCGGCTGGTGGAAATCTGGGAGTCGGCAACGACCCCCGCTACAACAAAACCCGCTGCTTCGAACCCTTCCCTTTCCCCGCCGCCAGCGACGAGCAGAAGCAGACCATCCGCGCCCTCGCCGAGCAGCTCGACGCCCACCGCAAACGCCAGCAGGCGCTCCATCCCGACCTGACCCTGACCGGTATGTACAACGTGCTGGAGAAGCTGCGCAGCGGCGAACCGCTCACCGCCAAAGAAAAGACCAGCCACGAACAAGGGCTGGTCGCCATCCTCAAACAGCTGCACGACGAACTCGACGCCGCCGTCTTTGCCGCCTACGGTTGGCCCGCCACCCTCAGCGACGCCGAAATCCTCGAAAAGGTCGTCGCCCTCAACCGCGAACGGGCCCGGGAAGAAGAGCAAGGCCTGATCCGCTGGCTGCGCCCCGAATACCAGCAGCCGCACGGCGCGCAGATCACCATTCAGGACGACCTCAACCTCGGCGAAGAAGACGCCGTCAAAATCGCCCCCAAAGCCAAACTCCTCTGGCCGAAAACCCTCCCTGAACAGGTCCAGGCCGTCCGCGCCGCCCTCGCCAGCGCCGCCGCCCCCAGCACCGCCGAAACCATCGCCCGCACCTTCCAACGCGCCCGTGCCGACAAGGTTGGCGAGTTGCTCGAAACTTTGGCAGCGTTGGGGCAGGTGCGGGAAGTGGAACCGGGGAGTTTTGTGGCGTAAATCGTAGGTCGGGTTAGCGAAGCGTAACCCGACGGGTAATGAGAGAAGCGGAGCCCTCGCATCAATGCCTAATTCACGAGAACAAGCTCTATTGATATGGCTCGCAATCGGCTTGCTGTGGTGTGTCGCAATACCTAGCATACGCAACGGGCTCATTGGTGTAATCCGAGCGGCAATGGTCCGTCCGATTGTTTTATCTGTCGTGCTTATGCTTGCCTATATCGGCAGCATGATAGTTGTTTTAGATTTTGTGGGGCTGTGGACTTTCTCAAACGCAACGACAACCTGTTTTTGGACAGCATCAGTTGCGTTTGTCGCCCTATTTAGAATTAACTCGATGGTTGGCACCGCACATTACTTTCGTAATGCAGTTATCAATCAGCTAAAATTGTTAGCAATTTTTGAGTTCATCATCAACCTTTACGCATTCAGCATTTGGGCAGAGCTTGTCATCGTACCAGTTACTGCATTTTTGGCTGCACTGCTTGCGGTTTCCGAATCAAAGCCTGAATTCAAGCCCGCCAAGACTCTTATTGAATGGGTGCTTGCTCTATTCGTATTTGTGTTAGCAATATCAGCAGTTCTGCAAATTACTAATCAGTTTCAGACATTTGCATCTGTCGGCACATTAAGAGACTTTGCACTCCCCCCTTTGATGACGCTCGTTTTGTTGCCTTTTCTGTTCGCGCTCGGTCTTTTTGTTTCCTACGAGAACCTTTTCATGCGTCTGCATTTCTTCGTTGAAGGCGCAGAATTGGTGCGCTTCGCAAAAATACGAATTCTACTGACTTTTCATGTGAGGCGTACTCTTCTAAACGAATGGTCTAAGCATATAAACAGGCTACATTTTCGTAGTAGAGAAGACGTTGAATCGGCGATCAGTTCATTTGTCGCAACGCACCGTGCCGAGAAAAACGCTTTACACGTCGCGACAACCGATACCGCTACGCGGCGCGACTGAGCTTGGGTGCTCTCCCGATAAAAGCAAAATCCCCCTTGCCACCCCCACCTGACCGCGCTATGATCTTACCAGTAAGAATACAAGAACCATAAAGGAGCCATCCCATGGCAAATCTAGCGACAACCAAGATGTCATCCAAGGGTCAAATCGTCATTCCTGAAGATATCCGCAAACGACTCAATTTAAAGGCCGGCGCGCAATTCGTTGTCGTCGGCGAGAACGACGTGGTGATCCTCAAGGCGATCTCCCCGCCATCCATGAATGAGTTTGACACCTTGATTACCGAGGCGCGTCGACAAGGGGAAGAAGTCGGGCTGAAGCAGTCGGACATCACTGCCGCCATCGCCAAGGTGCGGAAGCATCAATGAAGGTCATCCTTGATACGAACGTCCTTGTGTCCGGCATCTTTTTCACGGGACCTCCCTATCAAATTCTTAAAGCCTGGCACGACGGTAAACTGAAGTTGGTCATCTCCCCGGAAATCCTTGAAGAATACCAGCGGGTGGGAGCGGCGTTGGCCGAGAAGTTTCCTGCCATTGATCTGGGGAAGATTCTGGACCTGGTAACCATCAAGGCAGAGATGGTGCAGGCCCAAAGTTTGTCTGAACCGGTATGCGTCGATCCCGATGATGACAAATTTCTTGCCTGCGCGCTGGCCAGCAAATGCAATGTGATCGTGAGCGGCGACAAGCATTTGCTCGACGTGTCCGGTTTTCGGGACATCCGAGTGCTTAAACCCCGTGACTTTCTGGACGAATATCTTGCCACTTCCTGACCCGCGAAGGAGACGACAATGACGACCTTTAAAACCATCGTCATCAAATCACACCAACAGACCATGGACGAGTTTGCCGCCATCTGTGATGCGACAATTAACGGCGAGAAAGTCGAGCCGGAAGAGGCGCAATACAGCTTCACCAGTTTTGAGGCGGCCCGTGCCAGCGGCATCCCGCAAGAGGTTGTCAAGGCTCATATCCTGAACGACGTGCCGATGATCCGGGCCTGGCGCGAACATATCGGCATCACCCAAGCGGAACTTGCCACCCGCATGAGGGTCAGCCAGGCTGTCTTGGCCAAACTCGAAAGGCCCGACGCAAAACCACGGAGCACGACCCTGAAGAAGGTGGCCGAAGCACTGGGAATCTCGCCGCCGCAACTTGACGTGCAATAGTCGTAGGTCGGGTTAGCTGCCCGGCCAGCCCTGAATCGCGCCACAACAAAGTGAATCGCGCCAGATTATTGTCGTTGCGCGCCACTTTATTTGGCGCGCAAACAAAAAGGGGGCTGGTTAACCCTACGCCCGAACGACCGGAGGTAGCGAATGAACAGGGATTTCAAAGTAAAAATTGAGAACGAAGAAGAATGTTTTGCCGATTTTATTGCCCAAACTGAAAGAATAGATCAGGGCATTATCCCCGAAAAGACCGTCGAAAACCTGCAAGCCGCCAACCTCGCTCGTCTTCTTGCCCCGGCCGAGGCCGAGTCTGCGGAAGGCCGCACTCGCCCAGCCGTCGATTTTTTGAAGGAGTTCAAGCGTGTGCGCGACATTCAGGGTGCCCCGCCTGCTTAACGACGAATTTCTTTCCACCTAACCTAACCAGACAGGAACTAAGGTTCGCCCCATGTCCAACTCCCGACCGGTCTACTCCTCCGAACACGGCCGTCTCTGCCCCGGCTGCGGCCAGCCGACCGCCAGCTGCCAATGTAAAAAAGTTGCCGCCCCGATCGGCGACGGCAAGGTGCGCGTGCGCTGCGAACGCAAGGGGCACGGCGGCAAGACGGTGACAGTCATCTGCGGCCTCCCTTTAACTGAGGCGGCGCTGACCACCCTGGCTGGCGAACTCAAGCGCCGCTGCGGCTGCGGCGGCACGATCAAGGCCGGGAATATCGAAATTCAGGGGGATCATGCTGAAGTGCTGCTGAGCGAGCTGCTCAAGCGCGGCTTTGCCGCCAAACGTGCCGGGGGGTAGTCAGCTGCCGGACGGTGCGCGGTGCAGGGTGAAGAAGAAGGAACTGCCGCCTTTGCGGCGGTTGGTGACGCCGATACTGCCGCCATGCAGGCCGACGAGATGTTTGGCAATCGCCAGACCGAGGCCGGTTCCGCCTTCTTCTCGGCTCCGCCCGGCATCGGCGCGGTAGAACCGCTCGAAGATGCGCTGTTGCGCAGCCTCGGGGACGCCGGGGCCGGTGTCGTCGATGGCAATGCGCATCAGCTCTCCTTCATTGCTGACATTGATGGTCACGGCGCCGCCGTTGGGGGTGTATTTGACCGCGTTGTCGAGAAGGTTAAAGAGGATCTGTTCGAGGCGCTGCGCGTCGGCCAGGATCTTCCCGGGCGGCAGGGGGGAGATGGTGATGCTGATCTCTTTCTCTTCCGCCTTCGGTTTAACCAGTTCGCAGCAGTGCTGCAAACGTTCGTTGAGATCGCAGGGGGCAAGCGTCAGGGTGAAGCCCTGGACTTCGAGTTGCGACAGGGTCAAAAGATCGCTGATCAGGGAGGTGAGCCGTTCTGCGTGGTTTTTGATGACATTGGCAAAGCGCTCGGCGGTGGCCGGATCTTTGCTGATCAGTCCGCTGCCCAGGGTTTCGGCATAACCCCGGATGACGGTGACCGGGGTGCGCAGTTCATGGGAGACATTGGCGACAAAATCGCGTCGAATGGTTTCGAGGCGTTTGAGCTCACTGATATCGTGAAATACGGCAACAACGCCGATCAATTCGTTATTGTCGAGAAGGGGAACCCAGTGGGTGAGGAGGGTGGTGTTGCCATCAAGGACGAATTCTCCGGACTCTTCACTGCGGCCGGTCAGTACCCGCCGGAAGGTTTCATGCAGGGTCGGGTGTCTTGAAAGGTTGATGAGGGGCTGTCCGACGGCGTCGGCGGTGACCCGGAAGAGAGAGCAGAAAGCCGGATTGATCAGCAGAACGATTCCTGAGCGATCGGCAACGAGGAGACCTTCGCCCATGCCGCGCAGGATGGTGTCAAGCCGGTTGCGTTGCGCTTCGAGATTGGCCATTTGCAGATTGAGACTCTCGGCCATGGTATTCATCACCCGCGCCAGGTCGCTGATTTCATCGTTGCCGGTGATGCTGAGTTTGCGACGGAAATCGCCGGAACCGAAACGTTTGGCTCCTTCGCTCAAGTTGTGCAAAGTGTTGCTGAAGAGCTGGATGAGCAGAAGGCTGAGACCGCCGGCCAGCAACCCGGACAGGAGAAAGGCGAGGATCAGGCTTTGCCGGAGAGATGTCTGCGCTTCCTTGACCGCCTGGAGAGGAAGGGCGAGGCGGAGAACCCCTTTTTTTGCGGTCTTCGGGTCGAGGCGGACGGCGGCATAGAGCATGTCAATGCCGATGGTGGCGGAGTGACGCACGGTGCTGCCGCGCCCGTTTTGCAGGGCGGCAGCGATTTCAGGGCGGCTCAGATGGTTCTCTACCGCTGCCAGATCGACATCCGCGACCTGCGAATCGGCCAGTACCGTGCCATCGGCGGCGATGATCGACAGGCGGGAAGCGGTGCGGGCGGCGATCTCGCGAACCAGCGCCGGCGAGAGTGATGCCGGGTCGCTGAAGAGGACGGTGAGTTCCGCTTCCTGGTAAAGGGAATTCCGCAGATTTTCGGTCAGTTGTTGTTCGAGGGTGCGGTCGAGGTAGACAAAGAGGGTGCCGCCCATGACGAGCAGGACGAGGAGGTAGGTGGCCAGGAGTTTCCAGCGGATCGAGAAGCGCATCAGATCTCCAGTTTATAGCCGAAGCCGCGTACCGTGCGGATCAGTTCGCCGGCCGATCCGAGTTTGGAGCGCAGGCGGGTAACGTGGGTATCGACGGTGCGGGTGTCGCCGATGTAGTTGTAGCCCCAGACATCGGTCAGCAGCTGATCGCGGCTCTGCAGTCGTCCCCGCCGTTCGGCCAAAGTGGTGAGGAGGCGGTACTCGATGGCGGTCAGGACGACGATTTCGTCTCCGACCCGCACCTCGTGACACAGGGGATCGATGCTGAGCGGCCCGAAGTGGAGCAGTCCGCCGCTGGCTGCCAGCGGTTGGCTGCGCCGCAACAGCGCCTTGATCCGCAGCAGCAGTTCGCGCAGGGAGAAGGGTTTAACCACATAGTCGTCCGCGCCGACTTCAAAGCCGACGACCCGGTCAATCTCTTCCCCTTTGGCCGTGAGCATCAGTACCGGCGTCGTTGCGGTCTTGCTCTCTTTGCGCAGATTGCGACAGACTTCGCTGCCGAGCATCTCCGGCAGCATCAGATCGAGAACGATCAGGTCGGGAGGAGACGCCAGGGCTCTTTCAAGGCCGAGGCGGCCGTTGCCGGCAATTTCGGCCTGGTAGCCTTCCTGACGAAGCTGGAAGGCGATGAGTTCGGCGAGATCAGTTTCGTCCTCGACGATGAGGATACGGGGGGCGGTTGTCGGATTCATGGGAGCATCTTACCTGACGAATGTGACAATTGTGTGAATTTTTTTAAGGCAGGTTGGCTTCTCTTTCCGTTTTTCTCCTCCCCATTGTCCCCTTTCTTATGCTAATCTGACTATTCTGCTCAGCATATCGACATATGACGCAATTTTACGGAGCCTTCCCCATGCTTGAATCCCGCATCCTTAAAGCCCTGATCACGATTGTCGGCAAGGACCAGGTTGCCACCGAACCGGCCGATCTGCTCTGCTACAGCTACGACGCCACCCAGCAATCGTTCCTCCCCGAAGTGGTCGTGCACCCCGCCACCGCCGCCGAGATCGCGGCGATCATCAAGCTGGCGAATGCCGAGCTTATCCCGGTCTTCCCCCGCGGTGCCGGCAGCGGCTTCTCCGGCGGTTCGCTGCCGACCAAGGGCGGGATTGTCCTCACCACCGAACGCATGGATCGCATCCTGCAGATCGACGAAGAGAACCTCATTGCCGTCGTCGAGCCGGGGGTGGTGACCGAACAGTTCCAGATTGCCGTGGAGAAGGTCGGACTCTTCTATCCCCCTGATCCCGCTTCGCTCAAGTTCTCGACCCTCGGCGGTAATGTTGCCGAATGTGCCGGCGGGCCGCGCTGTGTCAAGTACGGGGTGACCAAGGATTACATCCTCGGTCTCGAAGTCATCACCCCGACCGGCGATATCATCACCACCGGCGGCCCGACGATGAAGGGGGTGGTCGGCTACGATCTCACCAAGCTCCTTTGCGGCTCGGAAGGGACCCTGGGGATCATCAGCAAGATCGTTATCAAGCTCCTCCCCCTGCCTGAAGCGAAAAAGACGATGCTGGTGATGTTCGACTCCATCGACGGCGCCGCTCAGGCGGTTTCGGCGATCATCCGTCACAAGATTATCCCCACCACCCTCGAATTCATGGATGGCCGCACCATCGATTGCGTCCGCCAGGCAACCGGTCTCGATGTCCCGCTGGCGGCGCGCGCGCTTTTGATTATCGAGGTCGATGGCGATCGCGACCTCCTTGACAAGCAGGCAAACAAAATCGCTGAAATCATCCGCCCCCTGGGCGTCGTCGAAACCCGCATCGCCACCACTCCGGCCGAGAGCGAGGCGCTGTGGCAGATCCGCCGCTCGGTCTCGGCAAGTCTGCGCAAGGTCAATCCCGACAAGTTTAACGAGGATATCTGCGTGCCGCGCAGTAAACTGCCGGAGATGATCCGCAAGATCGACACCATCGCTGAGAAGTTCAGCCTCCCCATCGTCAACTTCGGTCATGCCGGCGACGGCAATATCCACGTCAATATCATGATCGACAAGAAGGTGCCGGGGGAACTGGAGAAGGCGCATCACGCCATTGAAGAGGTCTTTAAAGGCGCGCTGGAACTCGGCGGGACGATGAGCGGCGAGCACGGCGTCGGCATCGCCAAGGCGCCGTATATCCCGCTGGAGATCACGCCGGAAGCGGCGCTGTACATGAAGACGCTGAAGAAGGCCCTTGACCCGAATAATATCCTCAACCCCGGGAAGATTTTTCTCGATTAAGTTTTGCTCGGCGCCGAATCCGACCGATCGGATCGGACGGATCGGTCCGATTAAAGGCAACAACACCCATGGCCAAACTCAAAGATCTGGAAGCCTATCAGGAAGAGATCAACCAGTGCGTCAAATGCGGCGCCTGTCGGGCGCATTGTCCGGTCTTTGCCGCTGAAAAGCGCGAAGGGCGGGTAGCGCGGGGGAAGGTGGCCCTTTGTCAGGCACTTATCACCGGCGAGGTCAAGGCGGAAGGGAAGGTCCTTGAAGATCTTTCCCAGTGCCTCCTTTGCGGCAGCTGTGAAGCGCAGTGTCCGAACAAGGTGCCGACGGACGAGATCGTCGCGGCGGCGCGGCGGAGGATTGTCGAAGAGCGTGGCCTGACTGTCGTCGGCACCGCGGTGGCAGCCCTTCTCAGCCGCCCGCGACTGATGAATCTGGCGGCGAAGACCAGTGGTGCCCTCGCGAAGCTCCTTTTCAAGAAGATTCCGGAAAAGAGTGGTCTGCATCTGCGTTTCCCCGCCCCTTATCTGGAAGAGGGGCGGACCTTGCCACCTCTTACCGCCAAACCCTTCCGCGAGCGCGTGCCGGAAGTGATCCCCGGCGACCCCGGCCGGCCGACCGTCGCTTTTTTCACCGGTTGCGGCATCAACTACATGTATCCGGAGATTGGCGAGGCACTGCTCAAGGTCCTCAAATTCATCGGCGTCACCGTCATTATTCCCAAAGATCAGGTCTGCTGCGGTCTGCCGGCGGTCAGCGCCGGCGCCGGGGCGACGGTCGAAGCTCTCGCCGCCGAGAATCTCCGCGCCCTTTCCCGCACTCCCGTCGATCAGATCGTCACCGCCTGCGCTTCGTGCAGTGCCGGCCTCGGCAAGATCCATCCGCAGATGGGGGAGGAATACGCAGCGCAGGGGAAGAAATGTATCGACATCTTCGTCTTCCTTGTGCAGCAGGGGCTGGCGGAGAAGCTCGCCGCCCTGCCCAAAGCGGCGCAGCGCACCAGAGTCACCTGGCACGATCCCTGCCATTTGCGCACCCGGGGAATTACCAGAGAGCCGCGCCAGATCCTCGCCAGCCTGCCGCAGGTCGATTTTGTCGAGATGGCCGGCGCCGCCAGCTGTTGCGGCCTTGGTGGGACCTACTCGGTTTATCATTACCAGCACAGCAAGAAGATCGGTGCAAGGAAAGCGGTCAATATCAAGGCAAGTGGCGCCGAACTGGTGGCGACGGACTGCCCCGGCTGCATTATGCAGCTGCAGGACAGTATCAATCATCTTGGCGAGCAGGCCCGGGCCGTGCATCTGCTGGAGCTGGTGGTGGCGGCATTACCGGCGGAGTAGCCTTCTCCATAGAAATAAAAGCAAGCGCGGTCTTCCCTTCGGAGGACCGCGCTTTTTGCGTTTTTTAGTTGAACCTGTCGTTTTCCCTTTTTATCTTTATCTGGATGGCTGTAAGTGTTAAAAATATAAGATTCTTTACCTGAGGCCGTTATGAGTTGCACTATCCTGATTATCGATGACTCTGAACTGATACGTAAGCAGATCCGCCAGACCTTGACGGAACACGTCCCTGATTTGCGGATTGTCGAAGCAGAGGACGGCATTGCCGGTGTGAAGGCGGCCCTGGAAAACCCCGTCGATCTCATTCTCTGCGATCTTGAAATGCCGGGTCTCGACGGTTTCAAGGTGCTGGCGATGGTCAACTCCCATGAAGGTCTTCGGGATGTGCCCGTCATTATTATCACCGGGAACAGTCAGAGGGAGGATAAAATCCGGGGACTGGGGCAGGGGGCAAGCGACTACATCACCAAGCCCTTCGATGCTGCGGAACTGGTGGCGCGGGTTCGGGTGCATCTGAAGATCAAGCAACTGCAGGACGATCTGCGCCGGAGTAATGCCCAGCTGGAGGCCCTCTCCCTGACCGATCCTCTCACGCAGCTCCCGAATCGTCGTTATCTGGAGGAGTCACTGGCCAGGGAGCTGGAACGAGCCCGGCGCACCGGTCAGCCTCTGGCACTGGGTATCCTTGATATTGACCACTTTAAACGGGTCAATGATGATTACGGCCATCAGCAAGGGGACGTGGTTCTCAGGACGGTGGCGGATATCATCCATGCCAACATTCGCCCCTATG
This sequence comes from Deltaproteobacteria bacterium HGW-Deltaproteobacteria-4, assembly GCA_002841765.1. Taxonomy (NCBI): domain Bacteria; class Deltaproteobacteria; species Deltaproteobacteria bacterium HGW-Deltaproteobacteria-4. The sequence goes on from PHAV01000011.1 coordinate 120,368, forward strand.
ACATCGGAGCGCGATATGGCGGCGAGGAGTTTGTCTTGATCTGGGCGCAGATTAGCAGTGTCGAGGCGGCGGCACAGTTTGCTGAGCGACTGCGAGTGTCGATCAGCAACCAGTCTTTCCCTGCCCCGCTTGATGCTGTGCATATCACTGTCAGCATCGGCCTGGTTTTTTACCCTGCTGTCGGCAGTACCAGCGGGGAAGATCTCTTCAAGCGCGCCGATGACGCCCTTTATCGCGCCAAGCAAGGCGGTCGCAATTGCGTGGTGATTGCGAACTGAGCTCAGGACCGGCATCAATAGTCAGGAGGTTTTATTCTGACGACAATCCTCCCCCCGTCCGTATCGTCTCTGACCTTGATCGGCACCGTCCACCATGATCCTCGTAGCGCCGCGTCGTTGGCTGCCCTCCTCGCGCAGCTGCAACCGGACCGGCTCACGGTGGAGATCTCCCCGGACGTCGTTGCCTACCGCCAAACGTATGGTGTCCTGCTGCTGCGCCGTCTGGAGATGATTCTCGAGCGCCTGGCCGGAGACTCTCCGCCGTCGGCCGGGTTTGGCGAGCATTCTGCCATCGTCGAGATTCGCACTCTCCTCGGCCTGCCTTATGAATTTAGCGTCGCTTGCGCCTATGCCGGAGAAAAAGGGATAAAGGTGCAGGCCATCGACCAGGCGGATAGTTCTCTGGCCAAATTGCGTCAGATCGAAGAGCGCCTCATTTCCCTGTCACATTTAAAGCGGCTTGTTTCTTCCCCTGCTGCGGCGCCCCCTGACAATACCTACCGCTATGCGTTGGCCCGCCAGCTTCTCGCGTCCCCGGATGCCCAACAGCGCAGTGCCTTCCTGCAAAGCTGCCGCGGCAAGGAAGGGATCGGGCCGCGCGATCGCCATCTGGCGACAATGATCCGCTCGCTGCTGCAGAGTGATCCCGGCCATCTGGTTCACATCGGCGGCTGGGTGCATCTGTTGGACGATCCCGCCGGCGAAACTCTTTATTCCCTCCTCAGCGATCTGCAGCCGCGCCGCCTTCTCCTTGATCCTGATCAACCACTTATTCCGTAGTTTCGTAAAATGCCCGCGGCATAAGTGCTGACCGCCAGGGTCGGGGCCCGCCGGCAGAGCCGCACCAGATCATCTGCGTTGTCGACATCTTCCCAACTGCCGATTTCGGCATAGGATAGTTGCTGTGCCATACAGATGGCACGGGTTTGTTCCAGAACCGCAGATGTGCTCCACTCCACCTCGTGAAAGAGGGGAGGGTGATGCCCGCGTTCGCCGATGAGCACGTAGCCGCCGTCCTTCGCCGGAATTGTCACGACGGCGGCGCTTGCCAGGGCGGCGTAGGCGGCGATAATCAGCGGCAGGGGGAGATCAGGTGCGTCGCTGCCGACGAGAAGGGCACAATCGTCGCCCCGAGAATGGAGGGTGAGGAGGGCCTGTGCCATGCGCTCGCCGAGATCTCCTTCGCCCTGGGGGAGGAGAGGGATGCCCGGGAAATTCTTCTGAAAGTAAGTAATATCACCACTATAAAAGAGCAGCGGCTGCAAGGGAGCGAGGGCAGTGACGGTCTGCTGGAGGCTGAGGTGGTGAATCTGCGCGGCTTCGGCAAATGAGAGGGGAGGGCAGAGGCGGGTCTTCACTTGTCCCGGCCGTGGCTCCTTGGCAAAGATACCGAGAGTGCCGGGCCGGGCTTGCCATAAAGGGGAGGAAGTGGTGGAAAATCGGGAGTTCTCCACTTTTTTAACAGGTTTATCCACAGTTCAGGCTTTTTCGCCGACTTCCACCAGAGCATAGGCGGAATGATTGTGGATCGACTCGAAATTTTCACATTCGACCTGAAACCAGAAGATCTCTTCCACCGCCGCCAGTTTCTCCGTCACTGCCCGGACAATATCCTCGACGAACATCGGATGATCGTAGGCCTGCTCGGTGACCGCCTTTTCATCTTCGCGTTTGAGGACCGAATAGACCGGTGAGCTGGCGCATTCTTCCAGCCAGGTGACGAGATCTTCGATCCAGACGTGGCCGTGATAGCGGATGTTGACGGTGAGGAGGCTCCGCTGGTTGTGGGCGCCGCGGGCGCTGATCTCTTTCGAACAGGGGCAGAGGGATGTCACCGGCACGCTGACCCCGAGGACGAAGTCCTGCGTTGCACCGAGGGTGCCGACCATCCGGCATTGGTACTCCATGAGACCGCGGGCTCCGGAGACCGGCGCCGCTTTTTCGATGAAGTAAGGGAATTCGAGTTCAAGATGAGCACGGCTCGCTTCGAGGCGATCCTTCATCTCCTGAAGAATGGCGTCGATGCGATCGACGCTGATCTCGCCGTGATAAAGGTTGAGGATCTCGACAAAGCGGCTCATGTGCGTCCCCTTGAAGTGGTGGGGGAGATCGACGTACATGTTGACCTTGGCGACAGTATGTTGATAGCTGCTGTTCCGTTCGAGGACGACGATGGGGTAGCGGATATCCTTGACCCCGACCTTGTCAATGGGGATGTTGCGTGGATCGAAGCTCTTTTGCAGATCGGGCATACTCATCCATTCACCCCCGCGACATAGTCGATGGGATCGCGCATCCCGACTTCGGCAAAGCCCTTCAGTCGCAGGCGACAGGAATCGCAGAGACCGCAGGCAAGGCCGGCGGGGGTCGGGTCGTAGCAGGAGTGGGTGTGGCGATAATCGACGCCGAGGGCCAGCCCGCGTTTGATGATATCGGCTTTACTTAGGAGGATGAGCGGAGCGTGAATGCGGAGTTGCGTGGTCCCTTCGACCCCGACGCGGGTGGCAAGGTTCGCCATGGTCTCAAAGGCGGCGATAAACTCGGGCCGGCAATCGGGGTAGCCGGAATAATCGAGGGCGTTGACGCCGATGAAGATGTCGGCCGCGCCGAGGACTTCGGCCCAGCCAAGGGCAAAGGAGAGGAAGACTGCGTTGCGGGCCGGGACATAAGTTGTCGGAATGGTGTCGGCGATCACGCCGTCCTTGGGGACTGCCTGTTCCGTGGTCAGGACGCTGCCGCCGATCAGGCGATAATCGAAGTCGATGACGAGGTGCTTGCAGGCACCGACCCTGCTCGCATTCTCCCGCGCCTTGTCGAGTTCAATCGCGTGACGCTGTCCATAAGAGAAACTCAGGGCATAAGGGCTGAATCCCTGCTCCTGAGCGATCGCCATGCAGGTGGTCGAATCGAGCCCTCCGCTGTAGAGGACGACGGCTTTTCGTTCCATAGGTGAAAATCTTTCTCTGTCTAGCGATGGTGATATTTGCCGCGGTATTCGCGATGGCTGCCGTCCGGTTCGTTATGGCAGCGGAAGCAGCGCTCATCCGATAAGAGCTGCTGCTCGATCGGCGAGGTTTCGACAGGGAGGACTGATTCTTTCTGTTGCCAGGGAGGCTTGCCATCTTGTCCCGTCAACTGCACCGGGGCGATCGTGGCGCGCCAATTGGCGCTGATCGCCACCGTATGACAGCGATCGCAGCCGCCCGGTGGCGGGATCGATGTCCAGGACCGGAACATGGCACAGCCGCTGAGGGTGATGACTGCTAAAATAACAGTAAATAGAAACACTTTCATGATTTTCTCCTTTTGCAGACAACTGCTTTGTCTTGTATAGCACAGTGGGCAGTATGAGGAAAACTGTAAAACCGTTGCTGAAAAACGGCACTTGTTGCTAGAATGCGCACCTTCTTATCTTTTCTGGAGTCTCCATGACACGTTCGTACAAAATCGCCGGGCCGCTCAAGATCATTCTCGTTGTTGTTACTTTGTTGATCGGGCTGGTGGCGATTGCTCTGGTCAGCGCTTATTTTTATATCGATAGTACCCTGCCCAAAGTCGAGAGCCTGGCGGACTACCGCCCGCCGATCGTCACCCGGGTCTTTTCCGATGACGGGACGCAGATTGCCGAATTTTCCCGGGAAAGGCGGATACTGGTCCCGATTTCCCGGCTGCCGAAGCAGCTGACTCAGGCCTTTATTGCGGCGGAAGATGCAAATTTTTACCAGCACTCCGGCGTCGATTTTACCTCGATTCTTCGTGCTTCGATGAAGAATATCATGGCCGGCGGCATTGTGCAGGGGGGGAGTACCATTACCCAGCAGGTGACCAAGAGCCTCCTCCTGACCCCGGAAAAGAAATTCTCCCGTAAATTCAAGGAAGCTATCCTTTCCTGGCGGATTGAAAATGCGCTCACCAAGGAGGAGATTCTTTATCTTTATCTCAACCAGATCTTCCTTGGCCACGGTTCTTACGGGGTGCAGGCGGCGGCTGAGAACTATTTTGCCAAGAATGTCGAAGAGTTGACCCTTGCCGAATGCGCTCTTTTGGCCGGTTTGCCGCAGGCGCCGAGCCGTTACTCCCCGTACCAGAATTTCCCGAAAGCCCGGGAACGGCAGAAATATGTGCTGGGACAGATGGTCAGGGAAAAGTATATCACCAGTGCCGAGGCGGACAAGGCGCTGGCGGAAAAGTTGACCATCCATCCCCGCGTCAATGGCCATGCTATCGGCGCATCGTACTTTGCCGAGCAAATTCGTCGCTATCTGGAGGAAAATTACGGCAGCGAGACCCTCTACACCGAGGGGTTGCAGGTTTACACCACGATGAATCTGGAGATGCAGCAGGCGGCCCAGAGTGCGGTGCGGGAGAATCTGCTGGCGCATGACCGCCGTCGTGGTTATCGCGGGCCGCTGCAGGTATTGTCACTGGCGGAAGAACCGGCTTTTTTGGCGGCACAGGAGAAGGCCATCGCGGGAAATCCCGTTAAGGCCGGCGAGCAGCTCAAGGCCGTCGTTAGCGAAGTGACAACGCGGGGGATCAAGGCCAAAGTCGGCAGTCGTGAGGTGGTGATCGCCTTCAAGGACGCCAATTGGGCGGCGCCGATCCGGGGAGTGGGCCGTTCGGCCAAGGCCGCCGGTACCGCCACATCATCCGCCACCCTGCTGCCGCCCGGCGCAGTCATCCTTGTCCGGGTTCTGGAGGTCGACAATGGGCGATGGAAACTTGCCCTTGATCAGGAGCCGTTAGCCGAAGGGGCCCTGGTGGCGATCGATCCGGGCCGGGGCTGGGTCAAGGCGCTGGTCGGCGGTTACGATTTTAACCGTAGCCAGTTCAATCGCGCCGTCCAGGCCCGCCGCCTCCCCGGCTCAGCGATCAAGCCGCTCATTTATGCCGCCGCAATCGACAAGGGCTACATGCCGTCGTCGATCTTTCTCGATGCGCCCCTGGTCTTTAACAGTCATAATCCCGCCGGGGAGTTTGTCGCCTGGAAGCCGCAAAACTATTCCCGCGAATATGAAGGAGCGACCTCCATGCGGCGGGCGCTCACGGTCTCGAACAATATTGTCACGATCCGTATTCTCGAAGCGATCGGCATCGATTACGCGATCGCTTATGCCCAGAACCTCGGCATCGAATCGCCCATCGCCCGCGATCTCACCTTTGCTCTTGGTTCTTCGGCCCTGACGCCGATGGAGCTGGCCTCGGCCTACAGCGTCTTTGCCAGTGGCGGGATTCGCCAAAAACCGGTTTATATTACCAGAATTCTTGATCGGGACGGGCGCATCCTTGAATCGATCGATCCGGCCGATGCCCTGACCTCAACGGCGATCATTCATCCCCAGACCGCAGAGCGGGTGATGACGCCGGAGAGTGCTTATCTGATTACCAATATGATGGAGAGCGTGGTACGTGAAGGGACGGGGGGGCGCGCCCAGGAACTTGCCCGCCCGGTGGCCGGCAAGACCGGAACGACCAACGATCTCAAGGATGCCTGGTTCGGAGGCTTTGTCCCGCAGCTCGTCGCGGTTACCTGGATCGGCTATGATCAGGAAAAGACCCTGGGGCGTGGCGAGACCGGTGGACAAGCGGCCCTCCCCGGCTGGGTGAGTTTCATGCAGCAGGCGACGCGCAGCATGGAACCGCTCCCCTTTACCATCCCCGATACCATCGAATTTTATAATATCGATCCAAGCACCGGTCTTCTGGCTCCTGATAGTGCGGACCTCAATATTGAAGCTTTTGCCCCCGGCACCGCCCCGACCGAGACTTCAGAAGAAGCGCAACGCCCGAAAGCCCGGGATTTTAATCGCATGGATCTGGATGAATAAATTGAGGGGAATTTTCACCGCAAAGACGCAAAGAGTGTCAGGTAAATCAAATCGTTCGTGCAAGAGTTTATAATATTTCTTTGCGACCTTTGCGTCTTTGCGGTAATGAACTGTCGCTATGAGCCCGCTGCCATTAACCGGTAGCGGGCTCTTTTGTTAGCGACTCTTTGTTACTCCCTGCCGGGGACAAAGGGTGAAGATCGGGCAGGACGAGCAATCCGGAGTCGGGGCTTTGCAGAAGGCGCGGCCATGAAATATCAGGAGGTGGCTGGTGGCGATCCAATAGTCGGGTGGCAGCAACTCCGAAAGCTCGGTTTCGATGCGGCGGGGATCTTTGGCGCGCGTCCAGGCGAAGCGCTGTACCAGGCGGGCAACGTGGGTATCGACGACCATTGCCGGAATCTGGAAGGCGGTGCCGAGGATGACATTGGCGGTCTTGCGGCCGACGCCGGGGAGGGCGGTCAGCTCGCGCAGGGTGGCAGGAACCTCGCCGTGGTGGTGTTCAATCAGCCCCTGGGCACAGCCAATGAGATGACGGACCTTGGCATGATAAAAGCCGGTGGAGCGGATCAATGTTTCGACCTCGGCGAGATTTGCCGAGCTGAGGGCGGCGGCATCCGGATAGCGGGCAAAGAGACGGGGGGTGACAAGATTCACCCGTACGTCCGTACACTGGGCGGAGAGGATGGTGGCAATGAGGAGCTCAAAGGGGGAGCGATGCGTCAAAGAACACTCAGCTGCCGGATAAAGTTCTGCCAGTCGGTCGAGGATGGTGGTTGCGGCTCGCGCCAAAGAGGATTTCTTCACGTTAGCAGATACGCGGCAGCTGTTCGCCGGCGAGCATCTCCACGCTGCGGCGTCCGCCGATGACGGTGCGCATGAAGACTTTCCCCGGCGCCGTGGCAGCAACAACGCCGATGGCCGCCGCCCGCGCCCCTTCGGGATGGCGGCGGATGATCGCCAAGGCGGATTCGGCGCACTCCGGAGTGACGATGGCGAGGAGTTTCCCTTCGTTGGCGACGAAGAGAGGATCGAGGCCGAGGATGGCGCAGGCGCCGGCCACGGCGGCATCGACGGGGATGGCGGCTTCATCGAGGGTGATGTCGATCTGCGATTGCAGGGCGATCTCCTTGAGAGTGGTGGCGACGCCGCCGCGGGTCGGATCGCGCAGGACATGGAGACCATTGCCGATGCTGCTGATCAGTTCGGCGACGATATGGTTGAGGGCGGCACTGTCACTGCGGATCTCGGAAGCGAGTTCGAGGCCTTCGCGGCTGGCGAGGACCGCCATGCCGTGGTCGCCGATCGTGCCGTTGATGAGGACGATGTCGCCGGGTTGGGCGTTGCTGCCGCGAATGTCGCAGTCGTCTTCGATGACGCCGATCCCGGCAGTATTGATAAAAAGTTTATCTCCTTTGCCGCGCGGTACGACCTTGGTGTCGCCGGTGACGATCTGTACCCCGGCCTGATCGGCGGCGCGCCGCATCGCGACAAGAACCCGCCGCAGATCGTCGACCAGTAAACCTTCTTCGATGATCAATCCGACGCTCAGCCACTGGGGCCGCGCGCCGACCATGGCGAGATCATTGACCGTGCCGTTCACGGCCAGATCGCCGATGCAGCCACCGGGGAAGAAGAGGGGATCGACAACGTAGCTGTCGGTGGTAAAGGCGAGACGTCCGTTCAGCGGCGGCAGGATGGCGGCGTCGTTCTGATCCTTGCCCGTTACGCCGGAGAGGGTCGGGATGATGACTTCGTCGAGGAGTTGGTGACTGAGTTTGCCGCCGCTGCCGTGGCCGAGGAGGATGACATCTGTTTTTAGCAAGAGGGGCTCCGTAAAAGGGGATATTAACCCGGAAAGGCATTGCACACGGATTTGACGGATGAAACGGATAAAATCTGATAAATCGAGGCAATAGAGTTTGGGACGAATGTTGGGGCTGATTAAATCCGTGAAAATCCGTCAAATCAGATTTTATCCGTGTGCGATATGCTTTTTACAGGATCAATCGTGATCGCCGTATTTGTAGGCGGCAGCGCAGGTTCCTTCACTGGAGACCATGCAGGCGCCGACCGGATCCTGCGGCGTGCAGCGCCGGGCGAAGAGGGGACAATCCTGCGGCGCGATCTTCCCTTTGAGGATGTCACCGCAGCGGCAGCCGGCCGGCTCGATCGACTCCTCCACCGTCACCGGTAATTGTACGGCGGCGTCGAAGTCTCCATATTCCGGCCGGAAGTCGTGGCCGGAGTTCGGGATGATGCCGATGCCTCGCCAGCGCGCGTCACTTGGGGTAAAGACCTGGGCCAGGAGCTGCTGCGCCTTGCGATTCCCTTCTGGGCGCACCAGTCGACTGTACTCGATCTCGACTTTGGCGTCGCCGGCGATGATCTGGCGGGAAAGCATCTTGATGCCGAGCAGGACATCGAGCGGTTCAAACCCGGTGACGACACAGGGGATGTGGCAGTTTGCGACCAGCGACTGGTAGGCATCGGCGCCGATAATGGTGCTGACATGGGCGGGAGCGAGAAAGCCACTGACTTGCAGTTCGGAGTCGGCGGCCAGGACCTGCATCGGTGTCGGCATGGTTTTATGGGCGCCGAGGACAAAGAAGTTGTTCAGGCCGCGCCGCTGCGCCTCAAGGATCGAGCCGGCAATGGTCGGGGCGGTGGTCTCGAAGCCGATGCCGAGAAAGACGATAGCGACCGATGAATTCTTTTCCGCGAGAGCGACGGCATCGAGGGGGGAATAGACGATACGGACATCGGCACCCTTGGCTTTTTCCCGCAACAGGTTGCTGGAGGAGCCGGGAACGCGCATCATGTCGCCAAAGGTGGCGATGATCGTTTGCGGCCGCCGCGACAGGGCGATGGCATGATCGACATAATGAATCGGCGTGACGCAGACCGGACAGCCGGGTCCGGAGATCAGCCGGATCTGCGGCGGCAGCAGCGTGCGGATACCGTGTTGATGAATCGCCATGGTGTGGGTGCCGCAAACCTCCATGAGGGTCATGACTCCCGGATAGTCGGCAACCAGTTCGGTGATTTCTGCGAGGAGTTTAGCGGCAATGACCGGATCGCGATATTCGCTGCTGTGTTTCATTCCGGCAGGATTCCCCGGGCCAGGACTTCGCGCATCAGTCGCAGTGTCTCCTCCGCTTCTTTCTCATCGAGCTTCTCGATGGCAAAACCGGCGTGGATGAGGACATAATCGTTGATTGTGACACCGTCGATCATCATCAGGTTTGCTTCACGACGGACTCCGTCGATTTCGCAGATAGCCACTTCGCCATCAATGGTTACGACGCGCATCGGTACGGCCAGGCACATAATTCATCTCCATCTTTTTCGCCGGTGCCGCCGCGAAAACTTTGCGCGGGCGGGCCGGGTTGCGGTATAAAATGCTTTTGTACGCCAAGGATGGCTATTATCGGCAGGTGGCAACAGCAAGTCAACAGGCGGTTAGATGATGAGCCCAAAACAGCAGTTTTCGCCGCAAGATTATCCGACCCGCCCCGGTGTTTATTTGATGAAGGGGGAGGACGGCGTCGTCCTTTATGTCGGCAAGGCGCAGAATCTACGGGCCCGCCTGCGCAGCTATCTGCGTCCGGAGCAGGACAACCGTCCGCAGATCCGTTTCCTCATGGCACGGACTGCAACCATCGAGACCATCGTCACCGATACTGAGAAGGAAGCGTTGATCCTGGAGAACACCCTGATCAAGGCACACCGCCCCCGCTACAATATCGATCTGCGCGACGACAAGACTTATGTCTCATTGCGGATCGATCTGCGTGAGCCTTATCCCGGACTGCGCATCGTCCGCCAGGTCATCGCCGATGGCGCCCTGTACTTTGGCCCCTACTCGTCTTCGACGGCGGTCAAAGAGACCCTTAAGCAGCTTTATCGCATCTTCCCTTTGCGCCGCCTTTCGGCGGACTATTGCGCGCGCCGGCAGCGTCCCTGTCTCTATTTTCAGATCGGGCAGTGCAGCGGTCCCTGCCACGGCAAAATCAGCCGGGAGGATTATGCCGGGCTGGTCCGCGGTGCCATCGCCCTTCTGTCCGGTCGTGAGGATGATGTGCTCAAGCTGCTGCAGGGGCAGATGCGGGAAGCGGCCCGGGCGATGCGTTTCGAAGAAGCGGCGCTGCTGCGCGACCGGATCGGGGCGATCAAGGCAACCGTAGAGCGACAGAAGGTCGTCGCGCATGGCGGCGGCGATTGTGATGTCTTCGGGCTGTGGGGGGACGGGCGTGAATGTGCCATCGTCGTCCTGATCATCCGCCGTGGCCGCCTCATCGACCGGCGTAGCTACCGTCTGCACAGCGCCATGGAAGAACCTGAGCTGCTAGGTCTGGTGCTGCAGCAGTTTTATGATCACAGCAATACCCCGCCGGCTTTGATCCTTCTCCCCTCGCCCTGCGCCAGTAGCGAGGTGCTGAGTGAATGGCTGGGAGAAAAGAGCGGAAGCCGGGTTCGTCTGATCGTCCCACAGCGCGGCGATAAACGCGATCTTGTCGAGTTGGCGGTGCAAAATGCCCGGGAGCACTTTGGCGAAAAGGGGCCGGCGGAAGTCGCGATGACGACTCTGCAGGAGATCGCCGTCCGGCTGGGGCTGCAAAGAGTGCCGGCGCGTATGGAGTGTTTTGATATCTCGAATATGCAGGGGGGGAGCGTCGTCGGTTCGATGGTGGTTTTTATCGACGGCTTGCCGGCGAAGGAGGCCTACCGGCGCTATGAGGTCAAGACCCTGGACGGGCACGCCGATGATTATGCCTCCCTGCATGAAGTTCTGAGCCGGCGCCTCGACCGGGCGCAGCAGGAAGGGATTTTTCCTGATCTGATTCTCGTCGATGGCGGCCGCGGACAGTTAGGGATTTTAAGTGAGTTGATCGCCACCAAGGGGCTTTCGGTGCCGATTGAGATTGCCTCCATTGCCAAGGCGCGGCAGGAAAAGGTCGCCGGGAATGCCACCCTGCGCAGTCAGGAGCGCTTCTTTCGCCCTGGCAGCCAGATGCCGATCCTCTTTCCTTCCGGTTCGGCGGCCCTGCGCATGTTACAGCGATTGCGCGATGAAGCGCATCGCTTTGCCATTACCTATCACCGGCAAAAGCGCAAGGCGAGGTTGCTGGGCTCGCAGCTGGAGCAGATCCCCGGTGTCGGCCCCAAGACCCGTCTTGAGCTCCTGCGCTTTTTTGGCAGCCTGCGCCAGTTGCGCGCCGCGACCATCGAAGAACTTGCGGCTGCTCCGGGGATCGGCGTCAAATCGGCCCGGCGTATTTATGACGGTTTGCACCCCGCCGGCGGTCATGAAGGAGTCGTATTTCAAGCTTGAGATCTATTTACCTCTGGCAAAGGACGTGTTGCGATGGCTCAAAAGATCTACATTTCGGCCACAGATCAGAATGCCGGCAAAACAACGACCAGTATTGCGCTGCTGCATCTGGCCCGTAACGCCGGCATGCGGATCGCATTTATCAAGCCGGTCGGACCGAAACCGGTCGATTATTCCGGCGGTCAGATCGATAAAGATGCGCTGACGGTTGCCCAGGTCTTTGCTCTCGAGGCGCAGCTGGAGTTGATGTGCCCGGTCGTAGTCACGCCAGGGATGACGCAGCGGGCCATCCGTGGAGAACTTCCGGTCGCCGCTCTGGAAGATGCGATCTTGTCAGCGGTGGCACAGCTCGAAGCGCAGTGCGACCTGCTGGTGATCGAAGGGGCCGGACATAGCGGCGTCGGCGCTGTCCTCGGTCTGAGCAACGCCCGGGTGGCGGCCCTCCTCGATGCTCCGGTGCTGATGATCACCGGCGGCGGCATCGGCAGTGTCGTCGATGCGGTGACTCTCAATCTCGCTCTTTATCGCGAATGCGGGGCCCGGGTAAGGATGCTGGTCGCCAACAAACTCCATATCAGTCATCGTGAAACGAGCCTCGAATATCTCCGGCTTGCCTTTGTCGCTGCTGATTTCACTGTCGTTGGCGGTTTCGATTACCTGCCGACCCTGGCCAATCCGACCCTGAAACGGGTCTCCAAGCTCCTTAACGCCCAAGTGCACGGTGACCAGATTGCTTTGACACGCATTATCCATCATGTCGATCTGGGGGCCGGCTCGACGCAGCGCATGGTCGATCAGATCAAGGCGAATACTCTCCTGCTTGTGACCAATTCGCGCAACGAGTTGATTGTCACCCTTGCCAACCTTTATCAGCATCGCCCGGAATATCGCGATCGTCTCGTTGGTCTGATCATCACCGGTATCTCCGGGATTGCACCGATCACCCAGTTGATCCTCGCCGAGAGTGGCCTGCCTTATCTGCGGGTCTCGAAGAAAATGTCGGAACTCTTTTTGACGCTGCATGAATTCGTCTCCAAGCTCAGTGGCGAAGATGTTGAGAAGATTTCCTTGATCCGTACCATGGCTCCGAAGCGTTTTGATCTGCAGACGATCCTGAAGCAAATGACGTCGACATAGATTCTCCCCGAATCAGATGTGGTGATTTTTTTCTTTATGTGTTTATTTTAAGGTCTTGTCAGCGTGATGAAATAATAGTATTCTACATTATTTAAGGAGGGTATTTCTTTGTTGAGCATGAGCAGCCAATGATCCCTGTTTTGGTGACAATGATCTTCGGTCTCTTCCTCGGCATGATCGCCGGGGCGATCATGCAGCGTAGCGACTTCTGCATGACGGCGGCATTTCGTGATTTTTTCCTTTTTCGCAGTACAACCATGCTGTCGGCGCTGTTGCTTCTGGTCACTGTCAGTGCCGTCCTCTTTGAGCTCGTCCGGCTTTTGACCGGTGCCCAGCCCTTTGCCCTGCCGGCGTTTGGTGTGCCGTCGCTGGTCACCGTTTTCGGTGGGGGGATTTTCGGCATCGGGATGGTGCTGGCCGGCGGCTGTGTTGTCGGCACTCTTTATCGCCTCGGTGCCGGGTCGCGTTTGGCGCTTTGGGCCTTGGTCGGAATGATTGCCGGTAGCGCCCTGTATGCGGAAATTCACCCTTTCTGGAGTGATTTAAAGGGGATGGCCACCCTCGGGCAGCAGGCGGTGACTTTGCCGCAATGGAGCGGACTCCCTCTCTGGCCCTTTATTCTGGTACTGGTGCTGGTGACCGGTACTCTCCTTTGGCGATGGCCCAAGGCCTTTGCTCCGCTTCCTGGCTGGCGGGAGCTGGACGGTTATATTCCTCCCCCTTATGCCGCGTTGGCGCTGGCCGGGGTAGGGACGCTGTCAGTCATCCTTTATGGAAAGCCCCTGGGGGTGACGACGTCTTATGCCAAGGCTGCCGCATACCTTGAGTTGCTGCTGGTACCGGGGCATTTGTCTGCCACACCGTTCTTTCAGACGCAGATGCCGATTGTCTTTCCTTTTGTGCCGGGAACCTTGTCTGCGGGTCCCGGTCCGAGCTTTGACGGCATTGCCGTGCTCCAGTATCCCTTGATTCTCGGCATCATTCTTGGCTCGGCCGTTTCGGCCTGGCATCTGGACGAATGGCGCTGGTCGCGGGGGGCGCCGTGGCCGCAGACAGTTTCTGCTCTGTTGGGTGGCATTCTCATGGGGTTGGCAGCGCGACTGGCGACGGGGTGCAATATCTGGCATCTATGGGGAGGCTTGCCGGTCTTTTCCGTGCAGAGTTATCTTTTTTTGTTAGGACTCTTGCCGGGGGCGTGGCTGGGGGGGAGATTGCTGGTCCGCTGGGTTTTACCGGAAAAATCTAAGGAGATGATACATGAATAAAGTCAAGATAGAAAAGTTCGATGTCTATGGACAGGTTTGTCCTTCCACGCTGTTGCTGGCTTTGCGCGAAGTGAACCGTTTACAGGATGAACTTCATCGCGGCGACATGCAACTTGACATCCGTACCGATAACCGCTTCGCGACTGCGACCATCCCTAATGCGGTGCGTAATATGGGGTTTGACGCCATGGTTCGCAAGGAGGAGGAAGGTTATCTGATTCAGGTTTGTGCTAGAAAATCCTGATGCTGGCCACAGGGCAGGAGAAGCCAGCACAAAGCAGCGCGGAACTGGGCGCGGAAGTTGAGCGCTTGTGTGGCGAGAATGCTGCGCTCAGTCAGCGCGATAGTGATCTGGTCCATTATCTGCGCAGCAAAGTCGATCAACTCATGGGGGTTATCGGTACCTTGCCATTGCGCGCTGAAGAGCTGGATGATGCCGGACTCATTGCCTTTGATCCGATCGGTATTGTTAGTGACAGCTTTGCGCAGATTCTGCAAACCCTGCAGGAAACGAACGATCACCTCCGTTTGGCGCGTGATGAAATTGCCGCGATCTACAATGCCGTTGGCGCCGGTATCGTCGTCCTCGATCGGGAAAGACGGATTATCTCCTGTAATCGGCGCCAGAAAGAACTCTTCTTCTCGCGTAAGCGGAGGATCATCAACCACACCTGTGTTTCGTTGATGTGCCAGGATAAAGTCCCTGCTCCCGGTTGCGTCTTTGCCAAGGTCATGGCCACGGGACAGAGTGAACGCACCCGGGAATGGGCTTTTGATCAGCGCTATTTCGATGTCGTCGGCATGCCGGTCAAAGACCGGCATGGGGATGTCGAGCAGGTGGTGATCGTTTACCACGAAGTGACAGAGCGGAAGCGGGGTGAAGAGGAACTTAGCCACGCTCTCATCCAGGCGGTCGAGGCCCAGCAAAATATCGAAGCCATTGTCAGTTCGGTGTACGAAGGGATGCTGGTGACCGACACGCTCGGCACCCTCCTTCTTGCCAATCCGGCCGCCCTGAAGATGCTGCATCGCCCCGCTGAAGAGGTCCTTGGGCAAACGTTGCAGCAACTCTTTCCTGGTAATGAGTTGGTGGCGCGCTGGGAAGCGGCGGTGCAGCGCAATGAAGCGGGAAGATCCTTCGATTGTATCCTGGGAAAGGAGGAAGGGGAAACTTCCCGCCGCTACCAGGCCCGGTTGGCGTTATTGCACACGGCTGATGACTCGGTGCGTGGCAGCGTTGTGACGTTACGTGATGTCACCGTCGAACGGGAACTGGAGCAGATGAAGAGTGAGTTTGTCTCTACCGCCGCCCATGAACTGCGCACGCCCCTCACCTCGATCCTGGGTTTTTCTGAACTCCTCCTTGATGCGCAAGCCTTTTCAAACCGAGAGCGGAGTGAGTTTGTGGCGCTGATTCATAATAAAGCCGAGAAGCTCTCGGAACTCATCGATGAGCTTTTGGACATCAGTCGAATCGAAGCCGGGCAGGTCATCCACCTGGTGCAACAGGCGCTGTCTCTTGGTCCTTTGGTCGAGACCAGTCTTAATTTCTTCCGCCATAGTTCGCCGCGGCATCAATTCAAACTGAACATGTCTGCCACGCCGATTGTCGTTTATGCTGATCAGCGTCGCATCGGCCAGGTTTTAGACAATCTCCTCAGTAATGCTGTCAAATATTCCCCCAGGGGCGGCACTATCACCGTTCGTCTTGAATCCGGCGCAGAGCACTGTACCGTCTCCATCAGTGACGAAGGGATCGGTATGAGCGTAGAGCAGATCGAGCGGATTTTTGATAAATTTTATCGCGTCGATGCTTCTATGACCGCCGTGCAGGGGGTCGGATTGGGGATGACGATCGTCAAGGAGCTGATTGCGAGTCACGGCAGCGAGATTTCGGTCAAGAGCGCCCCCGGTCAAGGGACGATGGTCAGTTTTACTCTGCCTCTTGTCGGGGAAGGCGATTCCTGAGGGGGGAGAAGCCAGGTGGCGTGCCCGAGATGTTTAATCCGCAATTCCCGTCTATTTCTTGACCGCACCCCTGCTTTTCCGTTATTATCCAGCTTGTTTCGTGGGCCGATTGCCGGCCCGCTTTTTTTGTCGTTTCGCCTTTCGTTTTCCAGGATCGCCATCATCGTGAGCAGCCAGCAGCAAGAAGTTCAAAAGCGTCGCACCTTCGGCATTATCTCCCACCCGGACGCCGGCAAGACCACTCTCACCGAAAAACTCCTCCTCTTCGGCGGCGCCATCCAGATGGCCGGCGCGGTCAAGGCTCGCAAGGCTGCCCGCCACGCCACCAGTGACTGGATGAGCATCGAGCAGGAGCGCGGTATCTCGGTGACGACTTCAGTGATGAAGTTCACCCATCGCGATTGTGAGATCAACCTCCTTGACACTCCCGGCCACCAGGATTTCTCGGAAGATACCTATCGTGTCCTCACCGCCGTCGACAGTGCCCTGATGGTCATTGACAGCGCCAAAGGGGTTGAGACCCAGACCGAGAAGTTGATGACGGTCTGTCGCATGCGTAACACGCCGGTGATCACCTTTATCAACAAGATGGACCGCGAAGGGCGCGACGCCCTCGATCTCCTCCACGACATTGAAGAAACGCTGCAGATCGAATGCGCGCCGATGTCCTGGCCGATCGGCATGGGCAAGCGTTTCAAGGGGGTCTACAATCTTTATCGCAAGGAGCTGCGCCTCTTCAGCCCCGGCACCGATACCCGGTATCATGAAGCAGTGGTGATCAGCGACCTCAGCGATCCGAAGGTCGATGAACTTCTCGGCTTTCAGGCTGATGAGCTGCGCGCCGATATCGAACTTCTTGAAGGCGCGGCCAATCCTTTTAATCATGAGGAATATCTCAAGGGGAACCAGACGCCGGTCTTCTTCGGCAGCGGTATCAATAACTTCGGCATTGAGGAGCTCCTTGATGCTCTCGTCGAGATTGCGCCGGCACCGATCCCGCGGCCGACAACGACGCGAATCGTGGCTCCGGAAGAGGAAGCTTTCTCCGGTTTCGTCTTCAAGATCCAGGCAAATATGGATCCGATGCACCGTGACCGCATCGCCTTTCTGCGCATCTGTTCCGGCAAGTTCAGCCGGGGGATGAAGGTGCGCCATCACCGAATTGCCAAGGATGTCATCCTCAGCAACGCCACCATCTTTATGGCGCAGGATCGCGCCAATGTCGAAGAGGCCTGGGCCGGCGATATTATCGGCCTGCACAACCACGGCACCATCAAGATTGGTGATACCTTTACCGACAAGGAACTCCTCAAGTTCACCGGCATCCCCAACTTTGCTCCGGAACACTTCCGCCGCGTGCGGCTGAAGAATCCCCTTAAGGCCAAACAGCTGGATAAGGGGCTGCTGCAACTCTCCGAAGAAGGGGCGGTGCAGGTCTTTCGTCCCCTCCTCGGCAACGACTATATCCTCGGTGCCGTCGGAGTCCTGCAATTCGATGTGACGGTGGCGCGACTCAAGGCGGAGTATGGCGTCGACGCCATCTATGAAGGGATCGACTTTGCCACCGCCCGCTGGATCGAATGCAGCGACAAGAAGAAGCTCGCCGACTTTGAAAAGAAGTGTCAGGCCAACCTTGCCCACGACGCCGAGGGGAATCTGACCTATCTCGCTCCGTCAGAATGGCGCCTCGGTTATGTCACCGAACAGTGGCCGGATGTCGTCTTCCATAAGACCCGCGAACACAATTAGCCGCCACTTGTTTAGGGAATAATCATGTCACTCATGCGCATCTATCACTACCCCGAACCGATTCTGAAGGTGCCGGCCAAGCCGGTGGCGACCTTCGACGCGGACTTGCAGCAACTGGTCAAGGATATGGCCGAAACCATGTACGCCGCTCCCGGCATCGGCCTGGCGGCGCCGCAGGTCGGCATCAGCCAGCGGATCATTGTCATCGACTGCTCCCCCAAGGATGAAGCGCCGCGCCTTATCGCTGCCATCAACCCCGAGATCATTGCCCGTAGTGGCGAGCGTTGCGAAGAGGAGGGGTGCCTCTCTGTCCCCGGTTATTACGCCAACGTGCCGCGCAGCGAAGCGATCACCGTGACCTTCCAGAACCTGCAAGGTGAGCGCTGTGAATTGGCCACCGAAGGGCTCCTGGCCGTCGCTTTTCAGCACGAGATCGACCATCTTGACGGCATTCTCTTTGTTGACCACCTCTCCCCGCTCAAACGCGGCATCTTCCGCCGTAAATACCGCAAAATCATGGAACAGCAAGAGGAGCAGTTGTGATCGATCCTGCGACGATTCGTACCGTCTTCATGGGGACTCCGGCCTTTGCCGTCCCGACCCTCGATGTTTTGCTCAAGGCCGGTCTCAACCTTGTCGGCGTCTACACCCAGCCCGATCGCCCCAAGGGGCGGGGGCAGGCTTTGGCGGCGCCGCCGGTGAAAGAGATGGCACTGCGCCACGGAATTCCGGTCTTTCAGCCGCAGAAGCTGCGGGCCCCCGAGGTGGTGGAAGGGTTGCGAGTGCTTGCTCCCGACCTGATCGTCGTCGTCGCTTTCGGGCAGATCCTCCCCAAGAGCGTGTTGGAGATTCCCCGCTACGGCTGCATTAATGTCCACGCCTCCCTCCTCCCCAAATATCGCGGTGCCGCCCCGATCAATCAAGCGATTATCGACGGCGAAACCGAGACCGGGATCACGACCATGCTCATGGATGTCGGCCTCGATACCGGGCCGATGCTCCTCAAGCGCTCCCTGGCCATCGGCCCGGATGAAACTGCCGGCGAACTGCACGATCGTCTTTGCATGCTTGGCGGTGAAACGATGGCGGCGACCCTGCAGCTGCTACTGCGCGGCGAACTCCATCCCGAAGTGCAGGATGACAGTCAAACCTGCTATGCAGCGATGCTCAAGAAGGAGGATGGCTGCATCGACTGGAGCCAGAGCGCGCAGCAGATTCATAACCGTATCCGTGGTCTGTCCCCTTGGCCGGGGACCTATACCGAGTTAAACGGTGAACCCCTCAAGCTCTTTTTGACCCGGGTCGAAGCCGGAGAAGGTGAAGCCGGGACAATCCTTGCGCCGGCGGCCGATGCCGTGCGCATCGCTTGCGGCAGTGGTGTTCTGGCGGTGCGGGAGCTGCAACTCCCCGGCAAGAAGCGTTTGGCGGCCGCCGATTTTCTCCGGGGCTGTCCGTTGCCGGTGGGAAGTCGTCTGGGGTCATAGTTGAACGATTCGAACATCAGCAGCGTCACGATGCGTCCGCGCAAGCGGCTCTTTATTGGCCTGTTGTCTCTGGTTGCGGTGCTGGTTGTCGTCGCTGCCGGTCTGGCCCTGTGGGTGCCGAGCGGCGGACTGCTCAATCTCCACCCTTTGCTGCCGATTCTCCTTACGGTCGTTGTAGTGACCCTGACCGGCCTCCTCATTGGCGGCCTTCTCCTTTTAATCCTCACCCTTCTCACCGGTCGCGATCTCTTTTTCTCACAGACCTTGCGGCAGATCGTTGTGCGTTATCTCTTTCCGGCCATCATCGCTTTTGGCCGCCTCCTCGGTATCCGCCGTGACACCCTGCAACAATCGTTCATCGCCCTGAACAATCAGCTGATCCAGGCCAAGAAGCTGCGGGTGCCGGCGAGCCGGACCCTGTTGCTTCTGCCGCACTGCATTCAACTCTTCGATTGTGCGATCAAAATTACCGGTGATGTCGATAAATGCCAGCGCTGCGGTCGTTGTGCTGTCAGTGAACTGACCGGACTGGCTCAGGCCCGGAGGATCGATATCGCTGTTGCCAGTGGCGGCACCCTGGCGCGCAAAATCATCGTAGAGCGCCGACCGCAACTGATTATCGCCGTGGCCTGCGAGCGCGACCTCACCACCGGCATTCGCGATGCTTATCCGCTGCCGGTGATCGGCGTCCTGAATCAGCGTCCGAACGGCCCTTGTATCAATACCCGGGTCGTGCTCGCCGAGCTTGAAGCCACCCTTGATGAGTATCTCCTTTGCTCCCCTCCTTCCCCGGATTGTGTCTTTCCTCATGAAAACCAATAGTGACGCCCGTACTATCGCCCTCGATGTTTTGACCCGCGTCGACCAGGGCGCTTATGCCGATCTCGCCCTTGATGCTGCTTTGACCCGCCTCACTCACCTTGATCCCCGTGACAAGGGGCTGGCAACGGAACTCGTCTATGGTGTCCTCCGCCAGCGCGGCCGGCTCGATTTTGCCTTGGGCCGCCTTTGTCATCAGCCCTTCGAAAAGATCGAATCGAAGATCCGCAACATCCTGCGCATCGGCGCTTACCAGATGCTGCAACTCGAACGCGTCCCGGTCTCGGCGGCGGTGAATACTGCGGTCGAACTGGCGCGGGCCGCGCAGCTCGAACGGGCCACCGGCTTCATCAACGGTATCCTCCGTTCTTTGGGCCGGACGCAGGGGGAGATCCCCTGGCCGGATCCGGAGCACGAGCCGTTGCGTCATCTCATCGACGTCCTCTCTCTCCCCGAGTGGCTGGCCGCGCGCTGGCTGGCCGAGTACGAGGCGGAAGGAGCCATCGAACTCGCTGCAGCGATGCTTGCTCCCGCCCCCTTTACGGTGCGGGTCAACACCCTGCTGATCAGCCGCGCTGAATTCCTTGCTGCCCTGGCCGAGGACGGGCATGGGGCCGAGGCCTGCACCTACAGTCCCGACGGGGTGATTATCCGCGAGCGCGGCACCTCTCCCCTTTCCGGGCATAATGAAGGGTGGTTCCAGCCACAGGATGAAGCGAGTCAGCTGATCGCCCGCCTTCTCGACCCCCGGGCCGGCGATGAGATCCTCGATGCCTGTTCCGCGCCGGGCGGAAAGACGACGCACATCGCCGCCCTGACCGCCAACCGCGCCACCATCCTCGCCTGTGATCTCCATCCGCAGCGGGTGCAGATGGTCGCCGGCGGCGCGCGACGGCTCGACGCGCAGGGAATTACCACCCGCGCCTGTGATCTCACCGCCCCCCCCAAAGATCTCGCTGCCAGCCGTTTCGACCGCGTCCTCCTCGATGCCCCGTGCAGCGGCCTCGGCGTCCTGCGCCGCAATCCCGAGATCCGCTGGCGGCGCAGCCCCGAGTCGATCAGCGAGATGGCCGCCGAACAGGGGCGCTTACTGCGCAGCTGCGCGAAGATGGTCAAGGTCGGCGGGATTCTCCTCTATTCGGTCTGCACCTTGACCCCGGAAGAGACGCAGGACGTTATTGCGCCCTTCCTATCTGAACATCCCGAGTTTGCCCGTGACGATCTGCGCAGCTTCTTTCCGGAGTGGAGCGAACTCTTTGACGAGCAGGGGGCGCTGGCGACCTTCCCGCAGCGTCATAAGGGCATGGATGCCTTCTGGGCGGTGCGCTTGCGGCGGGTGGGGTAAGAGCGTGAGGGGAGGGGGGAAAACGAAGATTTGGCACCGTGGTTACAGGGGGGTAGCCCGATACTTTGCAATCAGTTCAACCGGATGATACGAGCTCTTGGCCATCCGCAGTCCTTCGTCGCCGAGGTCCTGTTCGCGGTTGACATAGGTGCAGTCGGTGAAGAGGAGGCGGTTAAACTCGCGGTCTAACAGTTGTGATAATCCTTCCATCTGCGGGTCGGCTTTTTCGAAGTGACAGACCGACGTACCCTGATTCAATCGTTCCCCGAGGACAAAGCCCTTCACTTCCCCCTCCACCAGCACGACTAATCCCGCCAATCCGAGTTCCCCGGCATATTCGAGGGCTTCGGCCGTTGCCTGCGCCTCCCGTTCCAGGGAAAGATTCTCACCTTCCAGCATCCGCGCTTCCCGCCACGCTGCCAGTAGTGCCCGGCAACCTTCCCGATATTCATAGCTGTAGGGAACAACCGTGTATTCGTAGTGGTTGAGAAAGACGTTCAGCCGGTTTTTCTTTTTGTGATAACGCTTCCCTTGCAGTTCGGCGAGATCTTCGCGCCGGTACAGGTAGTCGGAGTTGTCGCGGTCGGCCACCACTTCGCAGGGGCGACCGGTCAGATAGGAAGCGACAAAGGATTCATCTGCCCCGTAGAGGAAAGGTTGATCGGCAAAGAGGCGGTCGAGGGCGGCGGCGATATCGCCGCCCAGAGGAGGAAAGAAGAAGGGAGTACCATCATAGCTGCGGCCAAGGATAACGAGGGCGTCATTGACCATCGTCAGCCGGTAAGTGTGGGCATGACGAAAGAGGTAGAGCCCGGCAAAGGTCAGCTCGGAAATGCGCGGTTGCAGCTGGCCAAAGAGCCGATCGAAGCGCTCTTTATCAGCTAAAATCAAGGGGCGACTTTGTGGATAAGGCGGGATCTCCGCCATTATTCCAGCCCGGCGGGGAGAATCAGCTTCTCTTTCTGCAGGCGCTTGTAGTAGAAACTCTGCCCATAGAGGACCGCCGCCGGATTATGGCCGGTGACGCGGTCCTTGACTACCAGTGTTGTCACCGGGGCTGTGGAGTATTTGGCAAAGAGCATGTCGTGGCCGACGCAGAGGCCGACGATGATATTCATATCGGTCTGGGCTTCGTTGAGGAGACGGGCCTGGGCAATGGGGTTGCAGGCCGGCTCGAAGGTGCCGGGACGAACTTTGTGTTCTTCTCCGATGCCGAGTTCGAGCTTATCGATGCTCCCGGACTTGCAGCACAGGGAGACCGGAGTAAACCCCTGGGCAATAAGGATCTCCGTCAGGCGGGAGCTCTCTTCGAGAAGGCCGATGCAGGTGGCGATGCCGATCCGCGACCAGCCCATCAGGCGGATCAGGGCAATAGTGTCCTCGACCCTTGTCCAGCGGGCATTGACGGTCTCGGAACCGGGGATCGGCTGGTAGCAAAGACCTTCGACGATCGCCGCCACCCGTGCCAGGCGGGCATCGTCATCGTCACCCTGATAACGGGCAAAGGAATCGGCGATCACTTCCCCTTCATTGGTCGAAGGGCAGTAGGCCGGTGCGTTTCCCCGTTTCGCCGGGTCACTCCAGCAATGTGTTGTCCCGGTCTTTTCGCGGATGGCGTTACAACTGGTGCAGGAAAAACTCTTCTTGTCGTCCATCACACTTCTCCTTGGTTTACGGTTCTTTCCTGGACCAGCACAAAGGGTTGCACAATCAGCATCGCCAAGGTGTGGAGGGGATTGTTCTCCCAACGTTCAAGCTGTTCCTTGTCCGGTTTGCATAAAGAACCGTCCGCCAGCCAGGCCCGCACCGCTGCCGCATTATCTCGCGTCAGGGCTGCGCCGACGATTTCCAGATCCAGTCCTGCTGTCACCACCCAGAGGGCGTCGCGCTGCTGATGCGGCCGCACCCAGTGCCAGGCCACGAGTTCAACCCCCAGAGGTGAATTTTCGGTATACTCTGTCATCACGTCTTCGCTCAGATAATCTTGCTCAGGGGGTATTCGACGATCCCTTGCGCCCCGATCTTCATCAGCGCCGGGATGATCTGCCTTACCTGTTTTTCGGGAAGGATACTTTCGATCGAGACCCAGTCGGATTTGTAGAGGTGGGAAACCGTCGGATTCTTCAGGCTGGGGAGGATCGCGATAATCTCATCGATGCGATTGGCCGGCGCGTTCATCTTCAGACCGACCATCCCTTCCGCGCTCAGAGCCGATTGCAGCATGGTGGCGATCTCTTCGATCTTTGTCCGCTTCCACGGATCGATCCAAGCGTCGCGATTGGCAATCATCACCGGCACGGACGACATCAGGTCGCAGACGATGCGCAGGTTGTTGGCGCGAATCGTCGAGCCGGTTTCGGTGACTTCGACGATGGCGTCGCACAGCCCTTCGACGACCTTGGCTTCGGTGGCCCCCCAGGAGAATTCGACGGTCACCGGGATATTGCGCTCGGAAAAGTAACGTTTGGTGAATTCGACCAATTCGGTGGAGATGGTGCAGCCGGCGAGGTCTTCGGGACGTTCGACCTTGGAGTCCGGCCCGACCACCAGCACCCAGCGTACCGGCCGTCGCGACACCTTGGAGTAAACCATTTCGCAGACTTCGACCACGTTCGAGTTATTCTCCCTGACCCAGTCACGGCCGGCAATGCCGACGTCGATCGTGCCGCGTTCGACGTAGCGCCCCATCTCCTGCGGACGAATCAGGCTGCACTTCATCTCTTCGTCGTCGATGGTCGGGAAGTAGCTGCGCGAAGAGATGCCGAGACTCCAGCCGGCCTGTTTAAAGAGATCGACGGTCGCTTCTTCGAGGCTCCCTTTGGGGATACCAAACTTGAGAATGTTGGACATATTTGAAATCCTTAGAGTGAAATGATGATCAGAAAATTCAGGCTTTTTTATAGACTTCATTCGGATCAAAGAGCGGCTTGCTGTGCTCGACCCATTCTCCATTTTCCCAGCGCACATAGAAACAGCTGCGATTGCCAGTGTGACAGGCGGCCGGACCGTTCTGGCGAACCTTGATGACGACGGTGTCGGCATCGCAATCGGTGAGGATTTCAATGACATCCTGGGTATTCCCCGACTCCTCCCCCTTCATCCAGTATTTGTTGCGGGTGCGGCTGAAGAACCAGGTCTTCTGATCACGGATGGTATATTCCAGGGTCTTTTCATCCATAAAGGCGACCATCAGGACTTCGCCGTTTTCGTAATCCTGGATAATCGCGGGGATCAATCCCCCCATTTTGGCAAAATCGATTTTAATCACAAGCTGACCTCCGTTGTTTAAAATATGAGTCTGTTTTTATGGCACAGGGACAAAGTGCTGTCAATCCGTCTATTCAGGAGTTGCGAATCAGGACCACGCCGGCAATGAGCAGGAGCAAGCCGAGGCTGCGCTGCAGATTCAGGGGGTGGAGCGGGTAACCGAGGACACCGAAATGATCAAAGAGGACCGAGGCGACAATCTGGCCGGCGAGGATCAGGGCGAGCATGGTGGTCGCGCCAAGCTGGGGAGCGATAAAGGTCGAAGCCGCGACAAAGAAGGCCCCCATCACGCCGCCGCTCCAGATCCACCACGGTAGCGCAGCGGCACTGGACCAGAGGGGGAGGGGAGTTATTGTGACCACGGTGGCTATGCCTAGCGCCAGGGTGCCGACCGCAAAGGAGATGAGGGCGGCGGTAATCGAAGAACGCGTCCAGAGGCTGAGTTGGGCGTTGATCCCGGCTTGGGTCGGTAGACCGATGCCGGCCAGAACAGCGAGAATGGCAGCGAACAGGCTGGCCTTCATCTCCTATTGCTCCGCCCGCATCCGTAAAAAGTCGATCAGCAAGCGGACACCGACGCCACTCCCCCCTTTGGGGGTACCGGGCCGCCCTTTCTCTTCCCAGGCAGTACCGGCAATGTCGAGGTGGGCCCAGGGTTTTTCGCCGGCAAAGGCCTTGAGAAAGGCGGCGCCGGTAATGGTGCCGGCCGGCCGGCCGCCGCTATTCTTGATGTCGGCGACATCGCTCTTGAGGAGTTGGTCGTAAACGTCCCAGAGGGGGAGCTGCCAGAGGCGCTCACCACTGCGGTCTCCGGCCGCAATAAGGGCGTCGATCAGCGGCTGATCGGTACCGAGAATGGCGCTGGCGTGGTGGCCAAGGGCGACGATGGCGGCACCGGTCAGGGTGGCGACGTCGATAAGGGCCTCGGGCTGGTAGCGTTGCGCATAGGTGATGGCATCGGCGAGGATCAGCCGGCCCTCGGCGTCGGTGTTAAGAACTTCGATGGTCTTTTTGGCCAGGGAGGTCAGGATGTCGCCGGGACGAATGGCGTGTCCGGAAGGGAGATTCTCCACCGCCGGGATCAGTGCCACGAGATTGATCGGCAGGCGCAAACGCGCCGCTGCGGTAATGGTGCCAAGAACCGCGGCCCCTCCCGCCATATCCATCTTCATCTCATCCATCTTTTCCGCCGGTTTCAGGGAAATACCGCCGCTGTCGAAGACGACCGCCTTACCGACCAGGGCCAGCGGCGCTTTAGCGCCGGCGCCGCGATATTCGAGGATGATCAGGCAGGGCTCGCGCATGCTCCCTTGGGCGACACCGAGGAGCGCTCCCATCCCTTCTTCCTCCAGGGCCTGACGATGGAGGATGGTGCAGGTGCAGCCGGCGGCTTCTCCTTCTGTGCGGCAGCGTTCGGCAAGATCTTGTGGTGATTTGACGTTCCCCGGGGCATTGACGAGATCGCGGGCAAGACAGACACTGGCGCAGATAATCTGCGTCGCGGTGATGGCCGCTTGAACATCGTTTTGCTCGTCGGCGCTGGCACAGATCAGGAGGGCTTCACTCAACAAGGGGGCAAGATCCTTGGCGCTGTCGCGCCGGAAATCGTCATAGCGATAAGCACTCAGGGCGATTCCTTCGGTGGCCGCCGCCGCCGCCTGGGTGAGAGCGACGGATGCGTTCACGAAGCTGTCGAGATCAAGGGCAAGGGTCAGGATCCTTTTTTTCTGAGCCAATTCGGCGGCGCTGGCGATCGCTTGTCGTGCTTGCGCTGTGTCATAATTTTTCTCCTGACCGAGCCCGACGCAGAGGATGCGCCGGGCGGCCAGGCGTTTGCCACTGTGTAACAGAAGGGTTTCGCCGAGCTTGCCGGAAAATTCCTGCTCACGGATTGCCTGACCCAGAACATCGTCGAGAGCTGCGTTGATTTCCTGATGCCGGAGAGAGAGACTCTTCTCTTCATGGAGGCCGATAACTAAAATCGGAGTGTTGATGCTGAGTAGCTGCGCTGCCTCGGTGAAAATCTTCATGGAGAGCTCCTGTGTTTACATTTAAAAAAGGTTGCCCATTGTAATGGCAAAAGCAAAGATTGACAACACGGGAAGTCATCGCTTTTTTCGTTGCGGCAACCCTGATTTTCCCCATTTTCAAAAAACAGGAACGTATCTGGTAAAATAAAAAAACTATGTTATAGGTAACAATTTTCGTTTGTTGGCAGAGATTGCAAAAAATGCAGAGTCGATAATTAAGGACTTGTTTTTTTGTTTTGTTTATGTTTTATAACATAACACAACTAGGCTAAAGCCTCAGGTTGGCCGATGGATGGAGCCGGATATAAGGATCCGGTTTTCGAAAACAAGTCGGGGTCTGCGGACAAGGTCTCAAGAACGGTTCCACCGAAGGACTAAAGGAGTAGAAAATGGCTGAAGGTACAGTTAAGTGGTTCAATGATGCTAAGGGGTTTGGGTTTATTCAGCAGGATGGGGGCCCGGATGTTTTCGTGCACTTCTCCTCCATTGGTTCTGACGGTTTCAAGTCTCTGGCTGAAGGTGAGCGCGTTGCTTTTGACGTCACCCAAGGACAGAAAGGCCCGCAGGCCGCCAACGTCCGTAAAATCTGATCAGCACCAGGTTTTGAAGCAGAAAGCCCCGCAACCACCAGGTTGCGGGGCTTTTTTAGTCTGCACAGAGAAGTTTCAGGGGCTGATGCCGATGATGTCGCCAAGTTTCTCGAATTGTTTCAACCAGTTTTCTTCGGCTGCAATATTCTCTTTCACCTCGGTAGGTTTGGCCGGCACGGCCTGCTGGCGAATATCAAAATAAATATTCTGCGCCTGCCATAAATCGATGGGCCATGGCAGGGTGAGCAGTTCATCGAGATCCTTGATCGCTTGCGTCAGGCGTTGTTGATCATTCGGGGCTGCGGCCAGCGCAAGGAGCAGCAAGTGACTGCGCCGACTTGCAGCATGGGTCAGCAACGCTTGATCAAGTTTCAGGTCAAAGGTTTTGGCGTTCTCGACCTTTTCACGGATTCGTCCGGAAAATGGCTCGTCACTTCCAAGATAGTGGAGGATCCCTTCATTGAGACACTGTTCTGCAGCTGCGGAGAGGGGCGGCGGTACCGGCAGGGCATTCTCGTGCAAAAAGTGCAGGAGGCTGAGGTGATCGCGGTAAATATGTCTGAACTCTTCAAGAATCTTTCCGACCTGGACGCCGATCATCTGGTAGACGGTCCGCTGCCGTTCATCGATAAAGAGATCGGTCAGAGAGTAGAGGTGCGCACCGAAGAGGCTTTTCAACTCGACCGCAGCTTCCTGCTGATCGCCATGATCAAGAAGGCGTTGAAGAACGGCTTTCTCTTGCGGCTCCGATAACAGAGCATCATCCCGTACCCCGGCAAGAATATTCAGGTCGCCAAAGTGCAGGGCGGCGAAAGTGAATTCTTTCTCTTCCCAGGTGATTCGGGAGTGGATCTTGATCCTGCCGGTCACCATGTGCAGCCGGTGGCCATTACTTTGCCGCTGATGTTCGCAGTGGAGCGTGTAGCAATAGAGTTCTTCTGCCGGATTGCCGCCAAGGAGAACGGCAATCGCATAGTTGGCCGCCACTTGGCGCAGATCGATACGCTGCGGCATGACGACTTCCGCATAAATGGCCTCGGCATCACGCCAGCGTTGCAGGTTGCTGGGGACCTGGCGCAACATTTCGCGGAATGCTTCTTCCAGGTCGACGCCACAGGCCGCCCGGGCCAGATCAATGGCCCGGGCGGCATAGGTGAGGAGTTGAACGGTCTCGATACCGGAGACTTCGTCGAAGAACCAGCCGCAGCTCGTGTACATCTGCATGGTATGATGCTGCATTTCCAGGAGTTCGAGCCCCTGCTGCTCTTGCCGGGGCGTGAGTTCATGTTTGGCAGCTTTGTCGAGAAAGCTTTTGACATGAGCGGTGGAGCGGTCAAGAATAACATCAATATATGCGTCGCGCGTGGCCCAGGGATCGGCAAAAATCTCGGCGGCGCACTTCTCGAAAAGGGGAATGAGTTGATCGCGCAGATGGTCGAAAGCGTCGCGCAGAGGGGCACGCCACTTTTGATTCCAGGTTGGATCGGTACCGATATGGCAGCCGCAGTCACTGCGCCAGCGTTCAACGCCATGGGCGCAGCTCCACGAACTCATCGGCAGGATTTCCACCTCCATTTGCGGCGGATGCGCGGCCAGGAAAGCCCCATAGACGGTGAGTTCTGCGGATCTGTCGTTATGAATGTGGTCAATAGCCCGCGCCAAGGCCATTTCGCCGAATTTGTGGTGGTGTCCATAGCTTTCGCCATCGGTGGCCAGGTGAACAAGCTGTTCGCTCTTTGCAGGGTGAAGTCCGGCCTTGAGCGCCGCGGCGAAGGCTTCGCCACTGTTCAATAAACCACCAAAGGCGACCGCCCGGGCGAGGGATCCATCGTAGAAGAAGATAGCAATTGATCGTCCTGAAGGGAGGGGGCAAAGATATGGATAGCGTGAATCGATTGTTCCATTGTCAACCTGCTGCCAAGCCGCTTCGGCGAGCCTCCGGACCCGACGGGCCTGAAAGGGGGAGAGGATGGTAAAGGCGATTCCGGCCGCAGCCATATATTCCAGAGATTCGATATCGACTGCTGCTTCCGGTAGCCACATCCCTTCGGGGGGACGCGCAAAGCGTGTCGTAAAATCGGAG
Source organism: Deltaproteobacteria bacterium HGW-Deltaproteobacteria-4 (assembly GCA_002841765.1). Classification (NCBI taxonomy): domain Bacteria; class Deltaproteobacteria; species Deltaproteobacteria bacterium HGW-Deltaproteobacteria-4. The sequence goes on from PHAV01000011.1 coordinate 149,546, forward strand.
ATACCCCAGCGAATCTGCGTCATTTTATCGCGCTGATTGGCCAGGGGGAGGATGATGTGCCCCCAGGCCTGAGCGATGGCGGCGCCATGACCTTTATGAAGTTGAAAGCTGGCAGCGTCGGCAGCAAGGATGGCGGCGTAGGTTGCCGGGTCTTCGCGCTCTAGCCACAAAAGGAGGGTCGGGCCGAAGTTGAAGCTGATATGTCGATAATTATCGATGAGAGAAGTGATCTTCCCTTTGTTGTCAAGGAGGCGTGCGGCCCGGTTTGGCGCATAGCACTCTGCGGCTATGCGGTCATTCCAGTCGTGAAACGGGGCGGCGCTCCTTTGCACCTCGATCGCTTCCAGCCAGGGATTTTCACGGGGGGGCTGATAAAAATGCCCATGGATGCAGATAAAATTCTTCATGTTCAGCTCTCTTTTTAAAATCTTGCTGTAAACTTTACACTCTTCTTTTGATTTTGGCCAGTTGTGCCCTGCGGCAGCACCGCAAAGGGTTTTTCTGGAAGTTTAAATTCATCTTCTTTATAATCGCCGGCATTATCTCCTAGGGGTCACTTTTTTATGCGTTCTATCGTCACGGCAGTCACCATCGTCTTATGTCTCTCCTGTTTAGCCTGTAAATCTGAGGAGAAAGCTGTAGAGCTGTCACCGGCTGCTGTCAAGGTTCCGGAAGCAGCCAGGGCGGAGGCGGAGCCGACCCCGCCTGCCATTCCGGTCACCGAAACCTTTGAAAGGGAACCGCAATTCAGTCTCTTTGCCCGCGTGGGTGCTTACCGTCCAACAGATGACGACAGTGAGTCCCTTGGCGTCTGGACGACCGATATCGACCACATTCAGCGGACCTCGGGAATGCGCCCTGAGAGTGGCCGCGACAATAGCCATGGCTGGGTTATTCACGGAATCAAGGAAATGAGTTCGATTTCTTTCTTTGCTCCCCTTGCCGTCAAGCCGGCGACCCGTTACCATGTCAGTTTCGATTTTAAAGGCGAGTTGCCCAAGGGGGGAGGCGCCGGGATCAGCGTTCTGGAATACACGGAATTTCTTTGGATCGGTGAGCAATTCACCGAGGTGTTGAGCAAGAAGTATCAGAGCGGTTCTTTCCCCGGTAAAGGAGTGAAGAGCCGGCTTGACTGGCAAAATTATTCCTTCAGTTTTACCACCTCGCCCCAGGCCGGGATGATCCATCTGATCTTGTATCGCGACGGCAATATGGACGGTGAAAAACAGGTCTTTTTTGATAATATTGCCATTACCGAGGTGCAATAAATTACCAGGGAGATCATCGTGAAATAGAGACAGCAGGATCAGGGGCAAAAAAGGTGGATTTCCAATAGCGGAAACCCACCTTTTTCGTTTACCTTCTGACGATCAGACCTTCGACATAGCGCGGGTCGAGGTCTTCAACGTCCACGGTGCAGAAGCCTTCGGCCCAGAGATCAAGACACCAATTGACAAAGGCTCCAAGTCCGGGCACCTTCTCGTCAAAACGGTGGGTCGTATCGGTCCGCAGAGTTGCATCCAGATGCCCGTCTACGGTGATGCGCTGGTGCAGCGTCGGCAAGGAATCTGCCGGCAGTGGCTCCGGGGCAAAGGCGTTGCCGAGAAGAAGGTTGGCCAACGATGTGAGAAAGAGATCGCTCAAGGTCAGGTCGGCTAACGTTTCCGGCTCACAACCACTGAGATCGAAGCTTTCGGTGGCCGGCAAGGTAAAGGGGGCGACCGCCAGGAAGAAGTGCTGCTGGGCTTCGATGCCGGCCAGCCACCTTTGCGCGACATCTAGATCGGCCTGAGAAGCAAAGAAGCGCTCACCGGTGCGGTCTATCTTGCTGATCCCTTCATAAAAACCGGGGCGATCGCGGCGTAGGATCTCCACTCCGGCGCGGAATGGGCCATCGAGGAACGGGGCGATGGGGGAAGTGGTCAGGGCTTTGGCCTGCTGCTGCAATGCCAAGGTGAGTGAAAAACCGTAACGAAAGAGATCTTCGGGGTAGTGCTCGGCGAGAAGTTGCGCGGCTGCCGCGACATCCTGGCCGCAGCGGTTCTCCAGCGCCAGATTGAGGATAGCGTAGACCCGCTCGGTCGCGGAGCGCAGTTCTTTGTCCTCACCCGGATTAATGCGGTCGGCACTGATGACCTTGTTGATCAGCAGTACCAGATCATTGGCGACATCTTCACGGATTCCCTGTTCCATGACTGCGGCAAGGAGTCCACCCGGTGCCGCCGATTCGAGGAGGCGGAGAGCCTGTACCGGCGCGTCGTCATAGTTCGTCGCTGGTGTGCGCCGCGCCGCCACTGCCGGGAAGTTCTTGCAATCGATGCGGGCGTAAACAGCGAGAGCGGTGTGGGGCACGCTAAAGCCGAGATCAAGCAGTCGGCCGCAGCGGGCGTTATAAACATCCTCTTCGAGTTGGGCTTCTGTCTCCCAGCGAATTCCTTCCATGACCAGATAGAAGTGGGACGCATCGAGACGATAAAGGGTGTCGAGCAAGAGCGTCACCGCCTTGCTCTCTTCCTCGTTGACGTAATCCAAAACATACCCGCCATTCCCGCGCGTCACCTCGAAATTCAGATCTTCATCATCGATATCACCTGGTGCGTGCAGGATAGTGAACTGCTTGGCGAGCATCAGGATCAGCAGGTCGAGATCGATCTCATGCAGCGTCGCTAAAAACTTTTCGTCGCCGACATTGAGAAGGAGTTCCAGCCAGCGCAGTGCCGCCGGGCCATTGAGCTGATCGCCGGGCCAGCCGTCAAAGTCGATGAGGGCTGTAAGCTGTTCCGTCGTCGCCAGGGCGACGATCTCTTCAAGATCCTCGATGCCGACCTCGCGCACCAATAGATAAAAGTCCTGTACCGCCAACTGCGGCACTAAAGCTTCCGGGTCGGGCGCATCCAGGAGCAACAGGTGTTTTTGCCGACCGCGCGTCGCCTGAATGAGATTGAGACGCTCAGCAAAGGGGAGAAGATTGAGATCGCGTGACGTTAGCGGTTTGTTGCGTTCATCCAGAATTAAATCGCCACGATAGCTGGCAGCAGGGCGTAAGATGCGGATCATTGGTGGGAAAAACTCCTTGTTGTTTCTGGTGTTGTGCAGGGAAAGAATAGTTTTAAATTTGTACCACCAAGCCGATACGACCGCCAACAAAGAGGGACGGCTTTTGCCGTCCCTCTTTAGTCTCTACCCCTTGGCGGTGAAGACATCCGGGGTGAAGTTGTAGGTGGTGAAATAATCCTCCACCGTCTCGGCGCGGCGGATTAAGGCGACGCTGCCGTCGGTCCGCAGCAGGAGCTCCTTGGGGCGCAGTCGGCCGTTGTACTGAAAGCCCATGGCATGCCCGTGCGCACCGGTGTCGTGAATAACGAGGAGATCGCCGTCAACGATCGGCGGCAACTCGCGCTGCACGGCAAACTTGTCGTTATTTTCACAAAGGGAACCGACGACGTCGTAGATCTCACTCTTGGGGAGATCCTCTTTCCCGAGGACGTCGATGTGGTGATAAGCTTCGTAAAGAGCCGGCCGCATCAGCGCCGACATGCAGGCATCAACGCCGACGTAGTGACGGTAGGTCTCTTTGGCATTGATCGCCGTTGTTACTAGGGCGCCGTGCGGGCCGGTAATGAAACGGCCGCTCTCCATCAGCATCTTCGGAGCAAAGCCGTTTTTTTGCCGGAAAGTGCTGAAGAGTTCAGTAATCTCCGCCGCCATCGCTTCAAGGTTGAGCCCTTCCTGTTCCGGGCGATAAGGGATGCCGAGACCGCCGCCGATATTGACGAATTCGAGCTCGATGCCGAGTTCGCTCTTCAGTAGCGCCGTCAGTTCAAGGAGCATCCGCGCCGTCTCGACCATGTAGGTATAATCGCGCTCGTTCGAGGCGACCATGGTATGCAGGCCAAAACGTGATGCTCCGCGCTCCCGGGCCTGACGATAAGCGTCAACCAGCTGCTCATGGGCAACACCGTACTTTGCTTCCACCGGATTGCCGATGATGATGTTGCCAGTTCGTCGTGGCCCTGGATTGTAGCGGAAACAGATCAGTTCCGGAAAATTCGGCACCTTGGGGATGAAGCTCATATCGTCAAGATTGAGGATGCAGCCGCCGTCAGCTTCGGCAAAGAGGTACTCTTCCCGACTGGTATTGTTGGAGGTAAAAATAATATCTTCACCGCGGGCGCCGACCTGACGGGAAGTGATGAGCTCGGGAATCGACGAACAGTCGAAGCCGAAGCCGAGGTCGAACATCAGCTGCTGGATATGGATATTGGGGAGGGCCTTGACCGCGTAATACTCGCGAAAACCGGGGATGCCGGCAAAGGCGCGATTAATGCGATCGGCCGTGGCGTGAATGCCGACTTCATCATAAATATGAAAAGGGGTGCCGTAATGTTCGGCAAGCTGCGGCAGGATCGGGAAGAGGCGATCTTTGAAGGATTGGGACATCGGCATGGCGGTTGGCTCCTTTAACTTGGTTAGATTTTATTTGTTATTTGTGTGAAATTATTTAGCACGATTTTAAATAACTTGGTCAACTGGACTTTCAAGGGCAATCCGCCGCGTCTCTTTAATCGTGTCGAGGACAACCTGGGTGCGGGTGGTACGGACGCCGGGGAGGGTCTGCACCTGATCGCGAATGATTAGGCCAAGCGCGCGGGGATGGGCGGCGCGCAGCTTGACCAGGTAGCCGTCAGGGCCGGCAACCTGATGGACCTCCTGCACACCGGGGAGAGCGGCCAGGCGTTTACCGAGAGTGCCGTTGGCGGTTGGATCGACTTCAACAAACATGAAGGCGGCCAATCCCTGGCCGAAAGGATGGGGATTGAGCCGAACCTCGTAGCCCTCAATGATACCGCGCTCTTCAAGCTTGCGAATACGCTCAAGGACCGCCGATGGCGCCATCCCCACCTGGCGGGCGACCTCGGCATTGGGAATTCTTGCCTTATCTTGAAGAATGCACAGTATTTGCAGGTCTATTTCGTCGTTTATTCTTAAAGTATGCATATGGACAGAATTATATCCATTTGTATCGTGATTGTCAAGAATTGTTACTCCTGCTCTATCCTTTCGTCTCCCCGTTTCAGGAAAAAACTTTACTCTCCCGACCCTTTTCGCTAAAGTGCTTGAGCTTAATCATCCCCCTGCGGAGGCCCTTTATGGCGGTCAATAAAGTTATACTCGTCGGTCATCTTGGTAAAGATCCAGAGTTACGTTACACCCCGTCTGGAGATGCCGTTGCTACTTTCACATTGGCGACTTCCGAGCGATTCAAGGGTCGGGATGGCCAGATGCAGGAAAAAACCGAATGGCACAACATTGTCGTTTGGCGGCAACTAGCTGAAATTTGTGGAAAATTTTTACACAAGGGAAAACAGGTTTATCTCGAAGGAAAGATTCAGTCGCGCTCTTACGATGACCGTGATGGCAACAAGCGCTATATCACGGAAATTGTCGCCGACCAGATGCAGATGATGGGGAATAAGGGTGAAGGCGAGGGGCGTGGAAGTGACTATCAGCAAAAACGTCCTGCGACCGAGACCGCTTCCTCCGCGCCAGCACGTGTCTCGCAGAGTTACGAGGAAGAACCTCCTTTTAATGCGGATGACGAAATTCCCTTCTGACCGTCAGTAATTTATAATTTGTTTAAATAGAAGCCCCAATCCCAGTAATATCTGGCAGTTGGGGCTTTTTTTTGTTGAAATAAAGATTGACAAGATATTCAGATTTTGGTAGTAATATTTCTGTAGAAATAAAAAAGGAGGTTTGAGATGTCCAAAGTCGAGCAACTTAAATTTTTTGACGGCGAAAGATACCCCATCCTCCTGGATGACGAAGGCCTACCTGATTTCTGGGTAACGCTCTTTATTACTGTCATCGTGCGACCCAATGGCGGCCAAAACACTATTAGTAGTTACATTAGCGCCATTAGGCATTTTTTACTTTGGGAGAAGATAAAAGGAAGGAACGTTTTCTCCGAGTTTCGACAAAGAAAGTTCCTAGCTGCTGTCGATGCCATCTCACTCAGAGATTTTTTCCTCTTAAAAACTGAAGACGCCAGAAAATGGAGCAAGAAAGCTCAGTCGACTAAAGTACGCAGACTGATTGATGACTTCCCCTCGGCGCCGAGGACCCTTGAAAGGGTTGAAGGGTCTACCGCGAGGACGAGATACACCCGCATGGTGGAGTATTTGGCTTTTATAGCGACATCGATGCTCCGCACCCGCCCCAATGTCGAAGAGATCAACAAGCAGATTACTGAGATGAAGAAAATGCTGCTCAAAGACAAACCAAAGGGCAGTAGAAAAAAGAGCACCTTCAATCCCGACGACAAAGCACCGCCACCAGAGATTTTCGATGCCTTTCTCAATGTAGTTCAGCTCGACTCGCCTGACAATCCGTATAAAAACAAAGCAGCAAAAAGACGTAACTGGTTGATGCTCAACCTCATGAATTCGACGGGCATGCGCGGGGGCGAGATATTAGCCATGAAACTTGATGACATCCCCCGTCACGCTTATGTAGCTAAGGTCATAAGAAGGCACGATGACCCTGAGGACCCAAGGCACTACCAACCTGTGCCAAAGACAGTAGAGCGTGATATCCCCATATCCCGTGAACTTCACTCGCAGATTCGTGAGTACATAGATAAAGAGCGCGCCTTAACCCCCGGAGCGGATCGGCATCCATATATTTTTATTACCCACCGCAAAGGTGATCACCTCGGAGATCCGCTTTCTATTAGAGGTTTTATTGAGTTTTTGACAGCCGCCGTAAGAAAAACTGCGGAACTTGCTGACACTTATGATGAAGAAGATCTTGTGAAAGAAATAAGAAGACATGGTTTTCGACATAACTTCAACTATAAACTGTCTCAACGTTTCGTAGAAAACAATATAAAAGCAAAAACAGACCAAGAAGTAACTCATATGGACGAAAAAAAACAGAATCAGGTAAGAATGTATTTAAATGGATGGGTAGATGAAAAAACTGCTCAAAACTATAATATGAGGTTTATTAAAGAAGAGGCAGACAAGTTAATGAGGCAAGACATGGAAGAACAAAGTGCTATTATAAGGAAAGCCAAGAAATGAACAACCTCGCTAATTCAATTGCGCCGAACTTCAGTAACAAAGTTACCGCTATACTGAGTTCTTATAGTGGTGGGCCTGTAAAGGATTTTGTGTAAATGGGTTTGTCGGTTAATAAGTCGGCATCCTGTCGCCGAAGATGATCGTAAACTGATTGAGTGCCGATTTCC